>JBDTAD010000285.1:0-5399 GCA_039924815.1 Lacisediminihabitans sp. | reverse complement strand
TAGTACGGTGCACGGATCTTGCCCATGCGCTTCAAACGGATTTTTACAGCCACAATTCTCCTGCGATTCTAGATATGGGAGCGAACTGACAGCCGTGAGCGTGGGGGCACACTCGGCAGAAAGGTCTTAGGGGAATCTCATGCCGCCTGATTAGAGGGTCGGACAACACGGACTCGACTGTCTATTCTGCCAGAGATCGCGGGGTAGTGCGTACCGAGGGCCTGTGACGGCTCAGTGCGACACCAATCAGGGCGAGAACGCCGCCCACAATCGTGAGCACGCCGGGAATCTCGTGGAAGAACACGAAGCCGAAGCCAATCACGATTGCTGGCACGACGTAGGTCGTCACACCGAGTTGTCCAGCGGGCATTTTCGACAGGGCGTAGGCCCAGGTACTGAAGGCAAGCGCGGTCGGTACCGCACCCAGATAGACCATGCCGAGGATCGAGGCGACCGGAGCATCCGCCAGCTCTGGAACAAGCTGCCAAGCGAACGGGAGGCAGACAACGGCACCGATGACACAGCCCATCCAGGTGACCTGCGCGGCGGGGACGCGGCGCAAGACCCGTTTCTGGCACAGCACGCCGATGGCATAGGTAACCGCGGCGAGAAGCGCCCAGAGCATCCCCGCGACGTCGGAGAATCCGGATGCGCCCATCCCAAGTCCGATGAGCACGACCCCGGCGAACGCGACGCTCGCACCGATGACGAGCCACCGGGGAATACCCTCCCCCAGAAAAATGCCGGCGCCGAGAGCGATGAGGATGGGCCCGATGTTCACGATCATCGCTGCGGTACCCGCGTCCAGGCTCTGCTCGGCCGTATTGAGTGCGACGTTGTACACCCCAAACCAAGCCACGCCGAAGACCAAAAGTAGCAACCATTCGTCACCGGACGGCTTCACCCAGCGGTGCCCGATGAGCACCAGTGACAGCAGCACGGCACCGACCAGAAGCCGTCCGAGCGCGAGCGCACCACCGGAGAAGTGCGGCGCGACGCCCCTAATCACGAGGAAGGCGCTGGCCCAGGCCAGGACAGTGATGACGATCGCGACAATAACGCTGGCAGACAGGCTTGTGGTTGGTCGCGCCGGGCCCGAGGTCATGGGCTCTTCAGTAGAGGCAGCCACCGACTCGGCTCCATTCGGTTCTCTCACCCGCGCCGAGCGTTGTGCTCGTCGCGCCAGACCAGCCAGTTCCTGACCCCGGTGAGGTCGTAGTCTGGCCCGGTGATCCCGACGGTGAAAAGGCTTGCGCCGAGCTCCACCATCTCGTCTACCTGCTGCGGGGTACGGTCGCGGATCTCGGTGGAGATCTCTATCTCGCTCGTGTCACGGCCGACATCCACCCCGTGGGCCGCAAGAATGCCCAGCTTGCGCTCGAGCACGTCTGGAGTGCTGAAGCTGTGCCAGATATCGGCGTGCTTCGCGACGATGCGCAGTGTCTTCTTCTCGCCACCGCCACCAATCAGCACGGGGATGTGACGAGTGGGCGGAGGGTTGAGCTTCGCCCAGCGCGCCTCAATAATCGGCAGGTTGTGGGCAAGAGCGTCGAGGCGCTCCCCCACCGTGCCGAACTCGTAACCGTATTCTTCGTAGTCGTGCTCGAACCATCCGGAGCCCGTGCCGAAGATAAAGCGGCCGACGCCGGTCCCTTTCGCGCTGATGTGATCGATCGTGCGGGCCATGTCGGCTTGCAAATTCGGATTGCGGTAGCTGTTGCAATTCACCAGAGCGCCAAGTTCAACCCGGCTGGTCTGCTCGGCGAGGGCGGCCAGCATCGTCCAGGACTCGAAGTGCAGGCCATCCGCCGGCTCGGAGAGCGGGAAGAAATGATCCCAGTTGAAGATGATGTCGACGCCAATGTCTTCGAGATCTGCCGCAGTGTCGCGAATCTTCTCGTACTGGGAGTGCTGGGGCGCGATCTGCGCTCCAATGCGGATGCGGCGAGTGGTCATCGTTCAACCCTAAGCGCCGACACCTCAGCCAGTGCGCACGCTGCTCCAAGCGTTCTCATAGCTCTGCGGACGTACCCTGTGAAACATGTCTGCCAGGCTGCGTCGCCTCACCGTAGTCACGGTGGTGATCTCCTGCACCCTGCTCCTTACCGCCTGTGGCAGCTCACACGCGCTCTCCACCGGCACCGCGACCAGTGCATCAGCGCAGCCGGCTGTCGTCACTATCGGCGACTCGATTATGAAGGGACACGGACTGCCGTCGGCCGACGCGTGGCCCGCACTTCTGGCTGCGGCCAATAAGTGGAAGCTCACGAACCTCGCCTGCGACGGAGCAGGTTTCGTCAAGACGGGCGACAGCGACGATTGCGGAAGCGATTTCTCGGAGCTCGTATCTGAAGCCGCGGCACAGCATCCGGCGCTCATCCTCATTTCGGGCAGCAGTAACGACCTCGGAATCGACAACGGACACTTGGCGGAGCAGACGGACGCTGTCGTGAAAGCGCTCCGTACCGCGCTGCCCGAGGCCAAGATCGTGGGCATCAGCACTGTCTGGAATGATACGAAGGCCCCGACGCAGATGTTCGACATCAACGAGCAGGTGCGCCAGGCGATGCTGGGAGTTGGCGGCATCTACCTTGACATTGGCCAACCTCTCGCTGGACACAGGGATTGGCTGCAGCGTGATGATGTGCATCCCACCGCGAAGGGGCAGCGCGAACTCGCCAAGGCGATAGCCGGCGCACTTCGCAGCGCCAAACTCGCCGTCCTGAACTAGCAGCGCTACTGTCGCTGAGCGTTGGCGAAGCACCAGCCGAGCCAGCTCAGAAAAACTTGCGGCGCACGCCACGAACCTCAGTGTTATTTGCATTGGCCATCCGACTATTCGAGAGGCCCTTCATCGAACGCACGAACTGGTCTTCGGCCTGCATGTTGTGCAGCGTGGCTTCGGTCTCTGACTCATAGCGTTGGCGCTTGTCGGCATTGCGGTAGCGGAGATACATGAGCCCATAAAAAACGAACCCGGACGCCAGAAAGAGAAGCCCGAAATTACTGCTATCGCCGTCAGAGCCAGACGCCGCGAGCACGTGCCCCGCAGACGCGGCCATCATCGCCAAGTTGGTGATCATTTGCCCAGCACCGTCAGAACTATTGCCACGATGGTTCCCACCACTTGCACGGCCGCGGAGACCAGCAGTAACTTGCGTTGGTTGATCGGCACGCTACCCATCGTCTCTCCCGTGCGCGCGTTGACAGCGACGTAGTGCAGGAACGTTCCACCATTGGATTTGCGCTGCTGGTAGCTGTAGAGCCAGACGGGCAGGTATGCAGATACCCAGCGCTCGCCGCGCACGTCGACAACCTGCTGATCCCAGCGCACACCACGGTCGTACTGTTTCAGCGTCTCGTTCACGCGGTAACGGGTGATGTCCTCGGCCTGGGTGTGTGCGATTGGCGAAAGTTGTTTGAGGTCACTGTCACGCCGCTCGGAGGTGAACCCAGCCAGGTAGTTCGAGTCATACCGCACCGACTTCTCTACGTCGAACGGCATGATCGAGTTGATGATGTTGTTCGAGTTCTTCGATGTGTTCTGATCCAGACGGTCGCTAGAGGACTCGACGGTCAGATCATTCACATGGATGTCAAACTCGCGAGCCACGTCATACAGGTCTGCGTCATACCTGCGTTGCTTGTTTTTGTCGTCCCCAACCGTGTACGAACGAGTCTGGTGTTCGCCCTGCCCGGTGAGCCTGGCATGGGCATTGACATCGACCACCATGTAGGGAAGATAGACGCCCATGACGTTCTCGGGGTTGAACTCGGCCCGGAACTTCGGGTGGGCGAAGAATGTGCGCTTCTTCACGAACGCCGAGATGCGCGCTATGGCGTCTTCCTTGGGCAGGCTGAACGGCAGGATCATGTCGGGAACCGCACCGTTGTCCACCTGTTGGTTCATCGACAGCGTGTTGCGGCACCAGTGACATCGGGCCTGGGTGCTGTTGTTCGTGTCGATGACCACTTCTGCCCCGCAGGCGCTGCACTTGAAGGTCATCACCTCTGCTGTGGAGGGGATGATTTCCGTTGCGCCAGAGCCGACCACGAGTCCGGAGAGTTCGCCGATATCGCCATCGAGGTTGAATGCCTTCAGGGCGTTGTCCGTCGACCATTCAAATCGACAAAAGTTACAACGCAGCATTCCCGTCGCCACGTTCAGCGCGATCTCCGTCGCCCCGCAGCGGGCGCACTTGACCAGGCCATCCTTCGAACCGCTATCGGTCTGTACAACGGTGGGAACACCGTCGACCGAATTCGACTCGTCAACGAGGTCAGAATCGGATGTCGCGGCACCATCCGACTCCTGTGGCACGAGCAGCGCCTCGACAGGTGGCGGTATCGCTGCTGTCGGATCGTGGTGCGGGGCTTGGTTATCCACGGCTCGCCCTAGAGCCCCAGCGCCTTGGCCTTAGCCGCGTTGTAGTCGTCCTGGGTGATGAGTCCCTGGTCGAGCATCGCCTTCGCCTGGGCGAGTTTCGCCATCGGGTCATCCGCGGTGGCAGGCGCGGGTGTCGCCTCTGGGGCAGGTGCCTGCTGTGACGGTGCTGGGGTATTGGGCTGCTGGAAACCCGCCGCCGCACCGCCGGCTGCATTCATCCCCATACCGAGGAATGCCATACCGGCGCCACCGCCTGCGCCGCCCTCGTTCGAGCCCGCCGCCTCGAAGCCACGCGCCGCAGCCTGCTGCATGAAGGAGTTGCCACGAGCGCCGCCCAAGGCATCGGCCTTCTTGACGTCACTGAGCAATGCGCGCGTGTCTTCGTCATACTCAATCGACTGCAGAGCGACCTTCTCGATGGTGAGTCCGCGATCCGTCGTCCACTTGTATCCGTCTTCAACTGCGGCACTCAGCGACTGCGCGAAACCAATCGCGTCGCCCTGAATGCGGGCAATGCGATTGCCTTTGCTCGGATCGTTTGTGTAATAGGAGAACGCAGCGGCGAGTGAGCCGACGACCTCATTGAAGAGCTGGCTAGCCGCGTCGTTGTCGAGGTCGGAGAAGTCGAACACCTTAGCGTCGTAGCTGAGGTACGTCAGGGGTACGAAGTTCTTGACGAGCAGGATGGGGTCGACAATGCGCAGGGAGTAACTACCGCGCGTGACCGCACCTACCTGAGCACCGAGATAGGCGTCGTCCCAGTAGATCTCTGACTGGGTTCCGAAGCGGTTGTTCGGAATCTCCTTGAGATTGACGTAGAACGCGAGTTGCTGTGATGCGGGCTGGCCGCCGAACTTAAAGCGCTCCCATGACGTGGTCACGGTCGAACTGATGAGGCCATCACCGACGAAGATCGACTTCGCGTTCTGGTCTTCAGACGTAAAGATGAAACCACCCGGCTCAGCAACGAACCCGGTCAACTGGCCGTCTTGGAACGTAACCAGACCGTATC
>JBDTAD010000284.1:0-2698 GCA_039924815.1 Lacisediminihabitans sp. | reverse complement strand
CCCGCCCCGCGAGAGCAAAGCGGCGATCGTGCCGCCGATAGCACCGGCACCCACGATCGCCACTCTCATACTCGAATTCTATGCTGCGACGCTCTCTCGCTCCGTTGTGACAGCGGCGGCGGGATGTTCGTGCTTGGCAGCGCGTCCCGCGGGAAGGAGCAGTGCGATGAGTGCCGTGCCGGCGAGGACGGATGCTCCCACCACAACGGCGGGAATAGCAGCATCCACGTATCCGGTGGGCGTGAGCTGCCCGCCGGCACCGGTGAAGACCGCTGTGAGCACCGCAATACCCAGGGCGACGCCGATCTCGCGCAGGGTGGAGTTGGCGCCGCTCGCCTTGGCGTGGTCCTCCGCTCGCATCGTCGCCAAGACTGCCGTGGACGACGGGGCAAAGACGAGCCCCATACCGATACCCGCAATGAGGAATGGCGCCACCATGTCGGCGTACGGAATCGTTGCGCTCATCGTGGCGGCCAGCCAGAACAGGGCGATGGCCTCAAGCGAGAGTCCGGTGACGATGAGCGCACGAGTTCCGATTCGTCCAGAGAAGATCCCGGCCAGGGGTGCGACGACCATGGGCGCGAGCGTCCAGGGCATGGTCTGAACTGCTGCGGCCAGCGGCGAGGCGCCCTGCACGATCTGCAAGAACTGAATCAGGATAAACACTGCCCCGAACATGCCGAAGCTGAAGCCGACACCGACAACATTCGCCACAGAGAAGCTGCGGTCGCGGAACAGGGTGAGCGGGAGCAATGGCGCGGGGGAGCGCCATTCCCAGAGCACGAAGGCGATGAGCAGTGCCGAGCCGCCGATAAGCGACGCGAGGACCTCAGCGCTGTCCCAGCCCGCGGGGTTGCCACGCACAATGCCGAACACGACGCCGAGGACTCCGACACCAACGAGCAGGAGACCCACGATATCAGCGCGAACTTTGGCGCCGAAGCTGTTTGGAAGCGCGAGCAATGCCAACGGGATGGAGAGGATGCCGACCGGCACGTTGATCCAGAAAATCGCCTGCCAGTTCCAACCCTCCACAACCGCGCCGCCGATGAGTGGACCGGCGGCAACGCCGAGGCCCGCGACGCCTCCCCAGATACCGATCGCGAGTGCTCGCAGGCGCACCGGCACTGACCCGGCGATGAGGGTGAGCGAGAGCGGCATGAGAGCTGCGCCTCCGACACCCTGAATCGCCCGTGCTGCGATGAGCTGGCCAGGGTTGGTGCTCAAGCCGGCGAAGGCGGAAGCGACCGTGAAAATCAGGATGCCCGCGGCAAACACGGTGCGCCTTCCGAAGCGGTCACCGAGGGCGACGGCCATCAGGATGAAGGTGGCGAAGCTCAGCGTGTAGGCGTTGACGAACCACTGCAGTTGTTCGACGGACGCACCCATCTCTTCGTGAATCACGGGGAGTGCGTTGGTCATGACGAGATTGTCGAGACTGGCCATAAACATGGGCAGCGAGGCTGCCAGGATGGCGAGCCAGATCGGAACCCGGCGCGCTGGCGCGGGAGCTTTGGCGACGGCAGGGGTGGAGTCGGTCATGGGGATCTTTCGAGAGACGAAATAAGTAATCGAACGATTACCAACGCAACATTAGTTATCGCCTGATAACCTGTCAAGTGTGAAAGAGAAAACCCGTATGCGCGCCGAGGATCGCCGCGAACTGATCCTTGTCGCTGCGACCAGGGTGTTCGGTGATTACGGCTATGTAGGGGCGACGACGAGCCAAGTAGCGAAGGCCGCGGGCGTGAGTCAGCCCTATGTTGTGCGCATGTTCGGCACCAAAGAGAAGCTGTTCGTCGAGGTACTGAGTCGAGCACTCGACAGGCTGCTGGTGTCCTTCAGGGTCGTGCTTGCGGAAGAGTCGGATGTTCCGCTCGGCCGCCGCTTCGGTCTCGCCTACGTCAATCTGGTCAGTGAGCCAGGGGTCCTGCTTTCCCTCATGCACGGTTTCGTTCTGGGAAGCGATCCCGTAGTCGGCAAGGCTGCACGCTGCGGATTTATGGACGTTTACCATTTTCTGCGCAACGAGGCTGGGTTTGGGCCGGACGAAGTGCAGAATTTCCTTGCGGGCGGCATGATGGTGAACACCATGGTTGGCCTCAGAATGACAGACGACTACGAGACGGATCCGGCGGTACGCGAACTGCTCACGGCGGCATTCCCCGAGAAGCTCGATCAGCTGCGCGCCGCTGCTCAGCTTCAGCGCAAACGCGAAGCTACTGAACGCGAAACGACGAAACGCGAAACGACGAAACGCGAAACGACGGAACGTGAAACCACCGAGCGCGAGGCTCAGGCGTGACGGCAGCTGTGAGCGGCACCGCCCCGCGCCGCAGCGGTATTCTGCTCGTCGACAAGCCGCAGGGCATCACGAGCCACGGCGCCGTCGCCCGCACGCGCCGTCTTGCAGGCACGCGCAAGGTTGGTCACGCAGGCACGTTGGACCCGATGGCAACAGGCCTTCTTGTGCTCGGGCTCAACTCGGCAACGAGGCTGTTGACCTACTTGGTCGGGCTCGACAAGGAGTATTTCGCCACCATCCGACTGGGCGCATCGACCAACACCGATGATGCTGAGGGTACGGAGCTGAGTCGCGCATCCGCACTTGTTCTTGCCGCTGTCACGGCCGAAGACATCGAACACGGCATTGCGGTGCTGAGCGGCGTGATCAGCCAGGTGCCGAGCAGCGTCAGCG
>JBDTAD010000283.1:0-1648 GCA_039924815.1 Lacisediminihabitans sp. | reverse complement strand
AGGGATGTCGCTCGCGCAATCACCGCAGGCTCCTGCCGCTGTCCAGAGAGTCGCGACACCGCGTATCGCGCCACGAGGGCGGCCACCTCACTGGAGACGAGTCCGGTTTCGACGGGGCTACGCTGCCCCCACAGTTGGGATGCGATCGCGGTTCTGGCTGGGTCGGCATCCGTCGCGTGGCGCTCGAGGCAATAGAGACACGGGGTCGCTCCGGGTTCGACCACGGGACCGATGCGCACCTGGGCGTCGCCAAAGACCACGGCGAGATGGGGAACATCGCGTCGCAACCACGCGCCGTGCAGCTCGGGTTCAATCACGAACTGCGCGACAATGATCGCAAGTTCCACGCGCTCGGCGTCAGGCTCGCCTCGGTGCACGGTGATGTCGGCCGTGCTGAGGATGGCGGCGATGTTGTCCGCGGTACGGCCAACCCCGCTGAGACAGACCCGACGAAGCGAGGCGTTCGGTTCGGCGTGTGTGCCGACAACCTCCGTGTGAAGAATGGGCGCGACGGCGTCGAGCAGCCTCGACACTTCGGACTCGTCCGCGCCAGCATCCTCTGCGATCATGCTGAGACCGGAGCGGCTGATTCCTCTGATGAGCCCTGCGATCATCCGATCGTCTGCGACGCTCAGTTCCGACAGGGTCACGCGCGGGTTATCGACGCCAAACTGGAGGCTCGTGGGCGTGCGCCAGAGAAGGCGATAACGGGGGTCGAGTTTCAGTACCACGCCACGATGATGGCGCAGGTGCTCACGCCCGCGGGCGATCCTTCCACAGCATGCTGGCCGTGGCGGGAGCGCTCATTCCGCAGAACCGCTGCCGTCTTCGTGGGGGCGATCGTCACTGACGTCATTGAGAAGGTCTTCGATCGCCTGGTCTAAATAATCCGGCTCCTGTTGCGGATTGAGCAGCCTGGCGATGAGGGCGCTGGGGTCGTCGATGTCCTCCATCGTGGGCACGAGGTCTGGGTGCGACCAGAGCTCGTCGCGACGCTGGGTGCCGACCTCATCCGTCAGCTTCTGCCACAGCGCCGCAGCTTCGCGCAATCGACGGGGCCGCAGCTCTAGGCCGACGAGCGTGGAGAAGGCGGATTCCGCGGGGCCGCCAGCCGCGCGGCGGCGGCGAACGGTTTCGGCGATTGCCGTGGATTTTGGTAGTCGCCTGGTGGCGTCGGCGGTGACAACGTCAACCCAGCCCTCGATGAGTGCGAGCATGGTTTCCATCCTCGCGAGCGCCGCCAATTGCATCTCAGATTTCGGCGGGATGAGCGCGCCACTGGCAAGAGCGTTGCGCAACTCCTCAGGATTCGACGGGTCGAAGTCCACGGTGAGTTCCTCGATGCGGGAGGTGTCGATCCGGATGTCTTGGGCGAACTCCGTAATCGAAGTCATGAGCTGCAGTCGCAGCCACTTTGCGTGCCGAAACAGCCTGGCGTGCGCTAACTCGCGCACGGCGAGATACAGGCGCACCTGCTCTTCGTCAATGTCGAGACCTTCGCCGAACGCCGCAAGATTCTGGGGCAGGATAGCCGCCTGTTGCTCCGCGCCGCCGATGGTACCGAGCAGGGGGATGCCGATGTCGCCGCCGGAGACGACTTCCCCGGCAAGCTGCCCGACTACCTGGCCCAGCTGCATCGCAAAGAGAG
>JBDTAD010000282.1:0-2111 GCA_039924815.1 Lacisediminihabitans sp. | reverse complement strand
GGATGCGTCGGGCAAGGTGACGCGCCTCAACATCGACGCGTTCCCGTTCATGGGCACCGAGCGCGTTCCGTTCGCTGACACGCCGTCGCTCTGGTGGACGCTGCTCGACGCCTGGCTGGTCTCGGATGCGCTGGCCGCTCTCTCTCCGGATCATCGCGCCGTCGTGGTGCGCTCGTACTACCAGGGGCAGTCAACCGCGGAAATCGCAGAGGCGCTGGAGATACCGGATGGCACGGTCAAGTCCCGCCTTCACTATGCGCTGCGTGCCCTACGACTGATTTTGCAGGAGCAGGGGGTGACCCGGTGAACGACGACTACCGTGCCGGTACCGGCGACGCTTTCCGTGACTGGGACGCGGCCTACGTAATGGGCTCGCTGAGTGCGGATGAGCGCCGCGACTATGAGTTCCACCTCGAGGGGTGCGAGTCCTGCGCCGCTGCGGTGGCCGAACTCGCCGGTCTGCCGGCTCTGCTTTCGAAGGTTGCGCCGAGCGAGGCGTCCGCTCTTTTAGGCGACGGCGAAACGCTTCCGCCCCCGGTCACCCTGCTACCTCGACTCGTGCATTCTGTTCGACGTCGCCACCGCAGGCGCGTTATGGCGTCGACGTTGGGCCTGCTCGCTGTTGCCGCTGCCGCCGCAATTGTCGTGGTCGTACCCATGCTCGCCGGGGCGCCGCTCCTGCAGGCGGCAGGCCCGTCGCGACCAACGACGTCTGTAGCGCCGCAGGAGCAGATCGCGCTGAGCCAGGTCGTGCCGAGCCCGCTGCGGGCGAGCGTGCGGCTGGTTCCTCGGCCATGGGGCACGCGAGTGGAGATGGACTGTCGTTACGCCGAGAGTTCGGGTAACGACGGCTATGACGCAGTCGCCTCGCCCGAGTACGCCATGTACGTGACTGATGCCGCGGGCGCCACCTCCCAGATAGCCACGTGGACCGCCGGCCCCGGCCAGATCACCGAGCCGGCGGGCACGACAAGCCTCACCCCGGACCAGATTGCATCGGTCGACGTGCGCGCCGTCAGTACAGGCGCGGTACTGCTGCGCGGCAGCCCCTGAACGTCAGCTCTGCTTGATGCGCACCATTCCCTCCTGGGCGACGCTCGCCAGCAGAACACCCTCACGACTGTAGATGCGCCCTTGCGAGAGCCCACGCCCGCTCGTCGCGGTGGGGGACTCTTGCGCGTACAGCATCCACTCGTCTACCCGCCCAAACCGGTGGAACCACATCGCATGGTCGAGACTCGCCACGCGCAGTCCAGGAGTGGACCAGGCGAGGCCGTGACGGCGAAAGATGGGTTCGAGAATCGAGTAGTCGCTCATGTACGCGAGAGCCGCGCGGTGCAGGTTTTTGTCATCGGGAAGGGTACCGATTGCCTTGAGCCACACGGCCTGGTGTGCCACAAGAGGGCCACCCGCGGAGAGAAAGACGGGCTTGTCCACGTGGCGCATGTCAAACGGACGGTCCCGCGCCCAGTACTGAGCCACCGGATGGTCGAGCTTGCCGAGCGCCTCTGCGGCGGACGGTAACGACTCCGGATCTGGAAGATCGGCGGGCATGTCGATCTGGTGCTCAAGGCCTTCTTCCTGATCCTGGAACGAGGAGATCATCGACAGGATGGGCACGCCATCCTGGTACGCCTGCGTGCGTCTGGTCGAGAATGAACGACCGTCGTGGAGACGGTCGACCGAGAACGTGATCGGCAGCTCAACGTTGCCAGGGCGCAGAAAATATCCGTGCATAGAGTGGATGATGCGCTTCGCGGAGAGAGTGCGCTGCGCCGCGACGAGCGACTGGGCGAGAACTTGACCGCCGAAGACGCGGCCCTGCGGCATCCACTGGCTTGGCCCGATGAAGATGTCTTCCTCAGTGCGAGCCTCTGTGTTGGTGAGATCGAGGGCAGCCAGAAGGCTGGCAAGTGGGTCGTTCACGTGGCCTCCCGGCTGCAGGATTGCGAGTTGAGGATCACGGGTAGGTGGAAGCCCGCGGTTGTAGGTAGTTTAGATTGCACATGAGCCACACACTTTCTCTCGTTGACTCCCTCTCTCTTGACGACCTGCAGGTATTCCTCGGTCGCGCAGGCGCGCTGGATGGCGGTTCCGTGCGCCTGATCGCC
>JBDTAD010000281.1:0-3690 GCA_039924815.1 Lacisediminihabitans sp. | reverse complement strand
GTGGATAGGCCCATCGTGCTCGACGAGCGAACTGCTGATCGCCTCTGGGGTGGGCTCGTGACAAGCGATGAGGTTGATGCGTACAACTCCCCGAAGTCACTTCGACTCTCGGCGGTCGAGACCGTGGCTCAACCTTCCCTCGATCGGATCGAGGACAGAGGCATGCCCGACCACGATCGTCGACCCCTCGATCGCACGATCACGGGTCGGATTACTCGGATGCTCGGCAATGACGAGGGTCTGCCCGTGATCGCCGAAGTGGCTCTTGGGGCCGTGATCGAGGCGTCCGCCGGAGCGTATGGTCTCGCGCGGCGTGAGTCGCGGGTCGCCATGCTGCTGGGGCAATATCTCTCCTACTCACTCTCTGACGATCCCCAGGACAAAAACAACCCGGGGGCGAACGCCATCCACGCCAGTTGGATGCGTTCCGGCATCGTCAGGAGGATGTCGCGCAATGAAGACGCAGTCTCCAGCGCCGCTCGAAACTACGCGGACGGTGGGTCTGATGAGTACTACCTGCGACGTCTCTGGGGAAGGCTGCTTCGTTCGGAGATTCTTGACAGGGTCGCGACTACTTCGCTCGGCGCGTGGGATGAGATTCTTGGAGCGACAACGTCCACGCGGAACCACATTGTTACGCTCACGGCTCCGGCCACTGCGATGACAAGAGCGCACGGGCAACCCGATGGCTCCGACCGCTTCATTGAGGATCCAATCGATATTGACGGGCCGACCGAGCTCCAGCTGATTGTGGACATCATCGACATGGGCGACGCGGACCCCGATAGATTCATGGCTCGCATGAACTCGTATCAACCACCCTTCACCAGCGAGGGGTATTTCGAAGATCGCAGCCGTTGGAATGACTGCTCACAGCTCTATTCGGTCTCCGAGCAGAACTATGCGGGGCTCGTGCTTGACGACTTGCCGTCATTCCCCGAAGCGATCATGCGAGTCCAGCGTTTTATCGAGGGAGACTGAGTCTGTGCGACTTGGAAGGTTTTCGCTTGGCACCGTGCCCGGAATTGGTAGAAGAGATCTTGTGAGGAGGTGTTTCGGCCATGGCCGCTAACAAGTATTTGGCGAACGTCGAGATGGATGAGTTTGGAACGATTTCGATCGCTCCCGTCGAATCCAGCACTGCCGGCGATGAGCTCGGCGCTGTATCCGCATCGCGACTCGACGTGTCTGGTGCTGTGCTCACCATGAGCATCAGCGACCCGGAATTGCGCATCAGCGCCGTAATCGACCGTCCCTCTGTCGCTGGCTGGTGGGTAGGCCACCTCTTTGGCGAGGACATTGGTGTGGCAGTCTCTGAGCTGGCCGACCTCGGCGAACCCGCCGCCCGCGAAGTCAGCGCCGTCGTGACCGACCTCGCAGAGGTCACGAGCCGGTTGATGCTGGGCTTCTGGTTGCGGCGCTGGCGGCCATCCGCCACGTCCCACGTCGACTCCATCAGGGAGTGGGTGTTGGATGCGGAACTCGGCGAACTCGCGTGGTTCGCGGAAGAGCTCCTCGGCGGCATTGCGGCGGCTCGGGAGTTATTTGAATCGACGCTGCCCGGCGTGAGCGCGGAATTGTCTGAGGCGCTAACCACCGACGCTGGGAGAGACCCTGCGACCGATCCCGTGCTTGGGCTTGCGATCAGTGCCGGTCGGGCGTCCCTCGACACTTTGTGGACCGACTCCGTTGGCTACGACAGTCTCGCACGGCTTGTCGCCGCGATCGAGAATCGCGAGCAGGGCATCAGCGACGCTCTGGACTCGATCGAGCTCGCGGTCGGATCTAGCGTCGAGTCGAAGTCTTCATACGATCTCGTTGCTGGTGACGGCGAGAGAGACAACTCGCTCGCAGAAGGGCACACCGACGTCGACTGGAATGGGGTACACCCGCGCAGTGTCGACGCCGATTCGAGAGCCGTTCGCTGGACGGTGAGCGAGGAGGGTGGCGAGCGCTGGATACGCGTCGTCGTGAGGGCCGAGTACGCGACCTTCCGCACCGCAGTCGGATTTATGTTTGCGCGCGTGCTGATCCCAGGTTCGGACACCCTGGGCGTTGCTCTCGACCGAGTCGGTAGTCAATTCGAGGGGCGCGCCTGGGTGCCTCGGGATGTCGACCTCGACACCATACGCGTCGACATTCGGTCTGACGAATATGCCACTCGGCGGAGTTCATCCGAAGAGGCGAAGCGGACATTCAGAGAGGCGCTTGGCGATTGGTTCCTTCGGCGTCGACAAGAAGCACCGACGATTGACGGGCTACGTCGCGAATTTGTGGCTGAGGCCGATGCGCGTGTGCGCGCAGAGAAGAGCGCCGCGCAGTGACGACGCGCGGTGACATCTTTCTCGACACCGAGAACCTATTCCGCGAATTCAGCAATCAGGATGTCGAGCTCGTTCAGCGCGCAATCTCCGCGTTGGAATGGTGGTTCGCACGAGAGAGCACGAGTTCGCTCCGGTTTTTCGCGAGCTACGGCAAGCCGACCGATTCGGGCGTGATGGCGTTCGATGAGGCGATTGCCGCGGCGCCGAGCAGGTACATCATCGAAGAGGGGCTCGAGCCGAAGCGCAACTATCTCGATGTCGTCTTGCGCCTGGTGCAGGTCGACAAGTCCCGACAATCCGTATTCGTCGTGCGCGTGGGAGACGCAACGCACGAGGCGGAACGAAAGCTCATCGCCGACATCACATCTGATATCCGACTCGGCGACCTCGCCGAGTCCCTCTTGATCGGTTCCGCTGATCACGAAGCGATGATCTACGCTAACCAACTCTCGGCGGACGATCCCGCGGTTCGCATCTGGTGCGCGCTGCCCAACGATGCGCGTGTTTCGGTTCACCGATTCGGCTCTCAGGGAGATGGGAACTACCCTCTCCTCGAGCGCAGCCGGGTGAGCTTTATCAACGACTTGCTTTCGAGTTTTCTTGGTTGGCTTCACGGAGCGCCCGTCGCCGTGCTCGAACGCGACGCACGCCAGAGGACTCACGACCGTGACGCGGTAGTGGCCATCGCCAACGCACTCGCAGTGTCCGAGCCCGAATTGGACCCGCGGTTCTGGGATATCGCGGACATTGATTGGGAAAACCTCCACCAGACCGTTCCCGGCGGCCCGGAATGGAACGAGGCGCTTCGCTCCGAGCCCTGGTTGATCGAAGCTGTGACCGTGAATCTCACTGCCGCTGCTGGTAGACGAATCACGGAGATCCGAGCGGCTCGCGCCGGTTTCTACGGGTGCCAGCAGGTGGTGACCATGGCCGCGCTGACGCCACTAATCGAGTCGCTAGACAAACCGCACCGTGCAGCACTCAGGGCCGTGGTCAAGCGCGAGCGCGATCTGAGCTTCGTGCTCAACGCCTTTGTCAGCTGGGCAGAACGGTTCGAGTAGTAGCCACAACCCCGGGATTGGTCCGTGTCGTAAAAGGCGCGTGAGATCGCGCGTCACTTGACGAATGTTTTGGGGTGATGAAGTACTGAGCTCGTTTCGCATTGGTCTGATTGCCGCGAGGATGCTAGAGCCGCAGCATGGCGAACACCTGGCGGCAGATTTGGCGCGTGTCGTCACCGGTCTACTTTCGGTAGCGGCATCCACCAGCGTCACCATCGAACTCGGCAGCGACTCCCGGCGTGGGTCGACCCACCTCGCAATCCTCGTGGAGGGCACCCCGCGCGAGGCGCGCCAGTTGCGCGATG
>JBDTAD010000280.1:0-1646 GCA_039924815.1 Lacisediminihabitans sp. | reverse complement strand
GGAACTGCCTAAACCGAAGTAAGTCCACAGCAGACAGTGCGAATATGCCGTTGGCATCCACCGAAGACTTCGGGGCAAGGAAAAGGTTGCACTGTGAACTGCACGCCAACCTCCTCGTAGACGCGCATTGAACCTGCAACAACGGGCTGTTCCCTCGCTTTCGCTGGCAAAATGTTAGCGCGAACATTTTGTTGCCGTCAATCAACTAATGCAAAACTCTCACCAAATTCCCATGTTTTCCAAGGAATAAGTTTGATGAAGCAACATTCTCGGTTTCACTTGCACCCTGGGATGAGTGGCAAAATGTTAGCGCTAAATAATTAATGCCGAACGAGCGCGTTTGCGGATATACTGGCGCTTCACGCGGTCAGAATCCCCAGGGCACGGCTCGAACCAGGTGAGGTGCAGTTGGTGCGAGGCACCCGAGAGCCCACAATGACGGATGTTGCAGCGCTCGCGGGCGTGTCACATCAAACGGTCTCGCGCGTCATCAATGGTAAATCGAGCGTGCGCGAGCCGACCAAGGCTCGGGTCCGCGTGGCGATGGCTGAACTCGGCTATCGGCCCAACGCCGCAGCACGCGTCCTAGCGACCGGAACTTCCCGCGTCATCGGTGTCGTTGCTCGGTTCTCAACGCTGTACGGCCCGGCTGCCACACTCGCCGCCCTCTCGGACGCGGCACTCGCTCACGGATTCAGCGTAAATGTCGAGAACATCCGAACTCTAGACAAGAAGCTCGTCGAAGCTGCTATCGGTCGCCACCTCAATCAGCGAGTCGCAGGGCTGGTAGTTATCGCACCCGTTGAATCTGCGAACGAGGCCATCGACAGTCTCTCGGGAGACACACCGCTCGTCTGCATTGATGCAGACCCTGACCGTCCAAGCGAACTGGTAGCGGTCGACCAAGAACTCGGGGGGTATTTGGCAACAAAGCACCTCCTTACCGCGGGCCATCGCACCGTATGGCATGTTGCCGGCCCCAGTGACTGGTTTGACAGTCGTGACCGAGCAGCTGGGTGGCGCCGGGCGTTGGAGGAGGCTGGAGCGGAAATCTCCAGGCCGATCACGGGCGACTGGTCAGCGGCCTCCGGATACGATGCGGGGCAGATCCTGGCGGGAATTAGCGACGCCACCGCAGTATTTGCCTCTAACGATCACATGGCTCTCGGAATTTTGCGGGCATTACGTGAGAGCGGACGCAACGTACCCCAGGATATGAGCGTGGTCGGCTTCGACGACGTTCCAGAAGCCGCGTTCTTCATTCCGCCGCTGACCACCATTCGTGCTGACTTCAATGCGGTTGCTACTGCCACCATTGAGCTGCTTCTCGCTCAAATCAACACGGGAACTCGCCGTGGCGAGCGCACTCTTATCGCGCCGCAACTTGTGAGCAGAAGCAGCGTAGCTCCACCCTACGTGCGCTGATCCACGCCGCAGCAAGCCCCGGAACACAGGCCAGGGCAACAAAAAACCCGCCTGCCGAGGTAATGGCAAGCGGGAGATTTGATGCTGTTCGGTGTGGTGACCCCAACCGGATTCGAACCGGTGTTACCGCCGTGAGAGGGCAGCGTACTAGGCCGCTATACGATGGGGCCGCAAGTGGACAACTCATCGAGTATGCCACATGCGGGGGCACTCAACAAAAA
>JBDTAD010000279.1:0-7161 GCA_039924815.1 Lacisediminihabitans sp. | reverse complement strand
TGGCTCCGGCCGAAAGGTTGATTCCAGCCATTCCCGAGGCGGAAGCACCCTGAGGGCGCACGGTGGAGGCTGCAAATCGCAGAAGACGTGCGTCCGACGTGATGAAGACAAACTCTTGATCGTCCGTGCTCTGAGTGACACCGATAACCTCGTCACAAGTCTTGAGCGAGATGACGTCGAAGCTTGGCTTTGACGGGAACCCGGGGGATACCCGTTTGACCACCCCCTGCGCTGTGCCAAGCGCAATAGGACGATCAGAATCCAGAGACACTAGCGCGAGCACGCGCTCTTTCCTGTCGGCTAGAGCCAAGTAATCGTTGATTTTTGCGCCAGCCGCAAGCTGAATCGAATTGCTCGGAACGCTTGGTAGGTCAACGGCAGTGAAGCGGATGAGGCGGCCGTGGCTGGTAACAGCACCAATCTCCGTGCGGCTCGTCGTGTCGATGACGGAGAGGATTGCGTCATGCTTCGTACGTCTGCGGGTGACCGCGGAGCCCAGCGCATCCTGACTCGTGTCGACTCGGATCGCTCGCCCGGTTGTGGAGAGATAGATGCTGCATGGCGTGTCCGCTATCTCGAGCTCCGGCGCCGCTTTCCGCGATGAGGCAGATGCCGTCGCTAGCGAGGGCCGTGCCTCCGTAAGCAGCGTGCGGCGAGGGGTGCCGAAGCGCTCAGCCACCTCTGCCAGCTCGTCAGAGACCAGCTGGCGCAGTCTGGCTGGATCTGCGAGCAGTTCCTCAAGAGCGGCAATTTCTGCCTTGAGCTGGTCACGCTCGGTTTCAAGTTCGATTCGGCTGAACTTGGTGAGTCGGCGCAGGCGAAGCTCGAGAATGTATTCGGCTTGAAGCTCGCTCAGGTCAAAGACTTCCCGCAGTCGCGTGCGCGCCTGCTCAGAGTCGTCACTTCCGCGGATGACCTGGATAACCTCATCGATATCCAGGATGGCGATGAGGAGACCCTCGACCAGGTGCAGTCGTTCTTGGCGGCGCGCGAGCCGGTAGCGGCTGCGTCTGGTCACCACGGAGATCCGGTGGTCAACGTAGACCTGCAACAGTTCGCGAAGGCCCAGCGTCTTCGGCCCACCGTCCACCAGGGCCACGTTGTTGATGTTGAAGGAGTCTTCCAGTGGGGTGTGTCGATAGAGCTGCTCGAGCACCGCCTCTGGACTGAAGCCGGTTTTGATGCCGACGACCAACCGCACGCCGTGCTTGCGATCGGTGAGATCGGTGACGTCGGTAATGCCGCTGAGCTTCTTAGAGTTGACCCCGTCCTTGATCTTCTCGATCACCTTTTCGGTGCCGACCATGAACGGAAGTTCCGTGATGATGAGGCCGGTCTTGCGCGCGGTGATGCTTTCGATGGACACTTTTGCGCGTGTTCGGAACGCCCCGCGTCCGGACTCGTAAGCATCGCGAATGCCGGAGAGTCCAATGATCGTGCCCCCGGTCGGTAGATCAGGGCCCGGTACGTAGGCCATGAGCTCATCGAGCGAGGCTTTCGGGTTCTCGAGGAGATACCTAGCTGCTCCGACCACCTCGATGAGGTTGTGCGGCGGCAGATTGGTGGCCATGCCAACGGCGATGCCGCTCGCGCCGTTCACCAAGAGGTTGGGGAAGGCGGCCGGCAGGACATCCGGCTGGACCAGTTGGTTGTCGTAGTTCGGTACGAAGTCCACGACGTCCTCGTCGAGGTTCTCGGTGAGCGACATCGCAGCAGGAGCAAGCCTTGCTTCGGTGTATCTCGCCGCCGCCGCCCCGTCATCCAGCGATCCAAAATTGCCATGCCCATCGATCAGCGGCACTCGCATGATGAAGTTCTGGGTCAGGCGCACCATCGCGTCATAGATTGACGAGTCTCCGTGTGGGTGAAGCTTGCCCATCACCTCGCCGGTGACTCTGGCCGACTTCACATGACCACGATCGGGCCGCAGTCCCATCTCCGTCATCATGTAAAGAATGCGACGCTGGACGGGTTTGAGCCCGTCACGAGCATCAGGAAGGGCACGCGAGTAGATCACCGAGTACGCGTACTCGAGAAACGAGCCTTCCATTTCGGAAGACACATCAACCGTGTCGATGCGTTCGCCGCTGGCGTGCTCGATCGGTTCGGGAAGCGCGGGGTGCTGAGGTGTAGTCATAGGATTGCGTCCATGTTACCGGCCACTAAAACACACCGGTTTAGCCTTGCCGACGTTCTGCCAAGTTGCCTCGATGCGGTGCTCGCACTACCGAACCGTCTGACGCTTGCACCGGTTGCCAAGGCCGTCGTTCTGGTGGTCGACGGCATGGGTGCGTCAGCACTCAAGGCACGGTCAGGCCATGCGCGCACTCTGGCTCCATTGCTCACGCAGGGGGCAACGGCTGGCGCGGGATTCCCCACCACGACTGCGGCATCCCTTGCCACGATCACGACCGGAGACACTCCCGGCGTTCACGGGCTCGTCGGCTATACCGTGCTGGATGCCGCTCACGATCGGGTTGTGAACCAATTGAGCGGCTGGGATGCAGGGATGGACCCTGCCGTCTGGCAGCGCTCGCGCACTGTATTCGAACGTGCAATAGACCATGGTCTTGAAAGCTTTGTTGTGGCGCCAGAGATCTACCGCACATCCGGCTTTACCAAGGCAGTGCTTCGTGGCGCGGAATATCGCAGCGGAGCGAGCATTGCAGACCGGCTCGAAGAGGCCAGGCGAATTCTCGATGCATCCGAGCGGTGTGTCATCTACGTCTATGCGGCGGAGTTGGATAAGGCCTGTCACGCATACGGTTGGCAATCGTCGCAATGGACAAGGGAGCTCGAGGCATTGGATGGCGCGGTAGGAGTATTTCAGGAGTCTCTGCGCGCAGACGAGGGGATGCTTGTTACTGCGGACCACGGCGTGCTCGACGTGCCGGAGAGCAGGCACGTCTTGTTCGATACCGACTCAGGACTCGTGGACGGAATACGCTTTGTCGCGGGTGAGCCTAGGTGCCTTCAGCTTCACTTCGAGCCGGATGCCAGTGTCGAGTTACGCGCGAAAGTGCTTGAGCGCTGGCGCACGTCAGAAGGCGAGCGATCATGGATTGTGTCTCGTGATGAGGCGATTACCTCCGGCTGGTTCGGTCCGACCGTTGACGCTGTGGTCGTGCCTCGCATCGGGGACCTGATCATTGCGGCGCGGAAGAACATCGCCTATTACGACTCACGTGCGGGGCAGGCTGGGCGATCAATGGTGGGCCAACACGGCTCGTGGACGCAGGACGAGACAGAAGTTCCCCTGCTTAGGCTGGGTGCGTGGAAGCGCTGAGCGAGGGCGTTTAGCCCAGTCGCCACGCTCAGGCGGGGTCGTCGTCTGAGCGAGCGCCGAAGACTATGTCGTCCCAACTAGGCATGGCAGCCCGGCCCTTGCGAGACTTCGACTGTGGCACCGAGGGCTGTGGCGCTGTGTTGCCTGAGACTTCGTCGCGGTCGAAGGACGTGGTCTGGTCAGAAAATCCGTCCAGCGGAATATCGACCAGGCGGATGCCGCTCCCCAACTGGCGGGATTCGTCTGCGGCATCATCCTGGAAATGTGCGCTTTCGCGTTCGCCTCTGCGCCTGCGAAGTGCCTCAAGCAGATCGGCGGTCTCATGGGAATCCGTTGCTGACTCAGTCGGCTCTCGATTGATCGCCGCGGCGCTGACGGCAGGCGACGATTCCAACTGTCGTGGCAGTGCTGAAATCTCACCTCGCGGCATCGACGGATGGCCGGCGAGTTCGCTCTCCGAGAACGCTCCGCTGTCGAATCGCGAAGAATCCGCGACGCGCTCTTCGCCGCCCACTGCGCGCAATCTCGGTATGAGTGCACCCGTTATATCGCCCTGCTGAGACAGTGTGATCGCCTCGTTATTGAGCGGTGCGAGTGCCGCTCTCTTGGGGTCGTATCGCCAGCGGGCATCATGGTCAATTTGTTCCGCTGTGAACGCCAGCTTGACTATCCAACCGCCACCGACCTCTTTCCAACTTGCCCAACGCTCGTTGATCGCTCCGAGGTCATAGAGACGTTCGCGGATTGCTGTACCGAAGGTAGTGCTTTGGTTTATGGGGTCGGTTTCTATCGCGGTGTGAACCGGAACGTTCAGGGCAGACTCGACCACGAATTCACGTTCGGCGAGAACCGGACCTTCAAATTTTTGGATGTACTCCAGTGGTACGCCCGTGATGGCTGCGACATCCTGTGCCGACATTCCTGACCGGATATGCGCCTGTATTTCCTTAGGTGCGAGCTTGCGTCCAGCGCCCGGATCCGGGATCGACTTACGCAGTTTGGACTGCAGCACCTCGTCGATTGCGATACGGTATCGGGTGCCGTCGTCGGAGGCCACGAGGAGCGCTCCGTTTTCCACTCCGATAACTCTCAGGTCTTGCATACTGAATCGCCTCTCCGGCTGTCACGAATCTCATCAAGAGTGACATGCAAAAGGGGCGAATGCCGGGAATAACGTGGGCGTGCCGCAAGTTGACACACTGACAAATTAAGTGCGACGGCGCGATGGTTTGCAATTCTGAATCAGATGATGCAAACTGTGCCCGCCGATTGAGATTTATTGACCCAATATAAGAAGTGGATGGGCATGGCAACCGACTACGACGCACCTCGTAAGACCGACGACGACTCTGACTCGATCGAGGCTCTTAAAGAGCGCGTTCCAGACAAGATGTCTGGAGTTGTTGATGTCGACGACGCAGACAACCCCGGAGGCTTTGAGCTGCCGGGTGCAGACCTGTCAGATCTCGATTTGGACGTGGTGGTACTTCCTCCGCAAGCGGACGAGTTCACCTGCATCAACTGCTTCTTGGTGAAACACCGCTCGCAAATTGATCATGAAGAGAAGCTCGGCGCTGTCTGCCAGGAGTGCGCGGCGTAACAATCGCGCTCAGGCACGCTCGCGAGCGGCATCAATTGCTTCGGCGACCCGTTCTGGGTGCCTCGTGGACACCAGCCAGTACGGAGTGGGGTCCTCGGGGTCGACGAGTTCGATCTTGACCACGGGGCTCACCCAGCCCCGTAGTAACAGCCAGGCGCGAGCATCGAGTCGTTGACCTCGTTCCAGAGTTGCCTCTCCTAACCGATACGACGACACCTGGCCGGCATGCTCGAGGGGCAGGCGTGCTCGTCCGGCCAGGAATGTCTGGGAAGTCACCTCGACTTCGGGGGATCCAAGAAGCAACATCAGTACGCATCCCGCGTACAGCACAATGGCAGTGATAACGCCCACCGTCTGATTTATGGGCAGAAATACCAAGAGCGCGGCAGGTATCACCAGCGCGGTAGCCAGGAACATCCAGGGTGAAGCCCACAACCGTTCACGGTAAATCGTCATAGCCCTATTGCACCAGAAAATCGCAGCATCATTTTCCCCCCAGAGAGTTTTCGGGCAGAGCGGAGTTCTGCACTACCCTCATGAGGTGGCCGAAAGTGTAGAAGTGCTTCTCGTTGGAGAGACGACCCCTGTGTATTCCCATCCGGGCGACGCCGGTGCAGACCTCACCGCGGCAGAGGCGCTGACTCTGGCGCCCGGGCAGCGAGCCACTGTGGGCACGGGTACGTCGATCGCACTGCCGGATGGTTACGTCGCGTTCGTCGTTCCTCGCAGCGGCCTTGCCGCCTCGCACGGCATCACAATTGTTAATAGCCCTGGCACTGTCGATGCTGGCTACCGCGGCGAGATCCGCGTCACTCTTCTGAATACTGACAGCTCGGTGCCGTATTCTGTGGCCATCGGCGATCGGATCGCGCAACTTATCGTCATGCCAGTGAGCAAGGCCCATTTCATCCCCGTCGAAACGCTACCGGGAAGCCACCGTGGCAGCGCTGGGTTTGGCTCTACGGGCTATCGAGACGCACAACAAGGAGATCGCCAGTGAGCGACAAGACTTCCATCACGCCGAGCAACGATGAGGATGCTCAGGAGTCGGCAAAGTCCGCTCCTTCCGACCGTGAAACAGCGGGGCCGCTAGACGAGAAGGAAGCCAACGCGGTTCGCCCGTATGTTGACCTGGGCGGCGTCAAGATCTTGCCCAGAGAGGGTCTCCAGCTCCGCCTCGAGGTCGAGGAAGGTAGCCAGAGGGTCGTGGCAGTCGGACTCGACTATGCCGGCTCATCGCTTCAGGTGCAGGCATTTGCTGCTCCTCGTTCCAGTGGGCTGTGGCACGAGATTCGCGGACAGATCGTCGAGCAGGTCGCTCGTCAGGGTGGGGCCACGACAGAGAAGGACGGGCCATTTGGTCCGGAGATTCTCGCGGAAATTCCAGCAACTGCTCCCGGGCAGCCTGGTTCGTCGAGGCTCGCTAGGTTCGTCGGAGTCGATGGGCCACGGTGGTTTCTGCGCGGCGTGATCGCGGGTGACGGGGTAGTTGACGCGGATGCGGCTGAAAAGATCGAGGATCTCTTTCGAAGCGTCGTGGTCGTCCGCGGTTCGACTCCGATGCCACCACGAGACTTGATACCTCTTCACATGCCTAAGTCCGCGGCGGGCGCCGATGGCGCACCTCCGACGTCTCTGGCGTGACCGTGGGGGACTCGCCCGGCGAGCAGGACGAGACGACACCAAGCTTCAAAGAGAGCTTCGGTGCAGCAATGCGCAAGACCGGAATTGGCCAGGTCGCCCCTGGTGAAGTTCCGACGGCCAGATCGCTCCTTGCGGCTATTGGGGGAGCGCGCGGTCTAATCGAGTCGATCCTTCCGGGCCTCGGGTTCCTGATCGTGTACACACTCACGAGGAGCTTGGTGCCTTCGGTGCTGATACCGCTAGCGCTGTCGGTAGTTTTTGTTATCGCGCGCCTCGTTACTAGAACTGCACCATCGCAGGCTTTTGCCGGAGTGTTGGGGATCGCGATTTCCGCGGCGCTGGCCCTCATTACGGGCAAGCCGGAGGATAACTTCCTTCCCGGCATCATTATTAACCTTGTCTCGCTCAGTGTCTTGCTGGCGAGTCTGGTCTTTCGCTGGCCGCTCATCGGAGTCATCGTCGGTTTCCTCACGAACGAGGGAGTCGAATGGCGCAAACACAAGGCCAAACGGCGTGTCTTGGTTATTGCGACCTGGCTGTGGGTGTGTCTGTTCGCCCTTCGACTGGTCGTCGAGTATCCGTTGTACCTCGCACACGAGGCCGAGTGGCTGGCCGGGACGAAGCTACTTCT
>JBDTAD010000278.1:0-8945 GCA_039924815.1 Lacisediminihabitans sp. | reverse complement strand
AGTCCGCCGGTCAAGGGCGGATGCCCGGGAACCCGGGGCGTCTGCCATCGCTCGTACAGTTTTGCCAGCGCCGCCAGCGGTGTGGTCGGGTGCTCCCGGCCGAGTGCACGGTCCTCCGAGAGGCCGTAGTCGAGCCAGATTGCTGAGTCAGCGTCTTGGGTCAGAACGCCGAAAGACGAAACGCCGATAAACGAATAGCGCGACCAGATTCCGCCCTGTTCCGCAGACTCCAGAAGAAACGTGCCGGGAGCACCTCCAGCGAGCTTGCGGTAGATGCCGACCGGAGTCTCGCCATCCGCAAAAATCTCACGGATGACCGGCACTACCCTGTGCCCAGTTAGGAGCTTCCCAAATTGCTCGAAAGTTGTCGTCTCACTCATGGTCCGACCGGGTTTCACTGTCAAGGTCTGTCACGGGATCAAGCGGATCCACGTCAAAGCAGCGCCGCGCACCGGTGTGGCAGGCTGCACCGATTTGTTCAACGGACACGAGGAGGGCGTCCGAATCGCAGTCGAGTGCGGCGCCACGCACGTACTGGACGTTGCCGGACGTGTCGCCCTTGCGCCAATACTCATTTCTTGATCGGCTCCAAAAGGTGACCCTGCCCTCGGTCAAGGTGCGACGCAACGCCTCAGCGTCCATCCAGCCGAGCATGAGCACCTCGAGTGTGTCGTGCTGCTGGATGATTGCGGGCAACAGGCCGTCGCTGTTGAAAGCCGCGCGTTCAATGACTGAATTCAGGGTGGTGGCATCCATGTTTCTTACCTCACGAGCAATCCTGCGGCTGCGAGTCCGCGCTTCACATCATTCACGGTCATGTCCCCATCGTGAAACACCGACGCAGCGAGAACCGCGTCCGCACCGGATTCAATAGCGGGCGCGAAGTGTTCGACGGCGCCCGCTCCTCCGCTGGCAATGACGGGCACCGAACTGATCCGCCGCATCGCGGCGATGAGTTCAAGGTCGAAGCCGTTGCGCGTACCGTCCGCATCGATTGAATTGACGAGCAACTCACCCACGCCCCGTTCAATCGCTTCCTTCGCCCAGATGAGAGCGTCGAGTGCGGTCTCGGTTCGGCCGCCGTGGGTCGTCACGACGAAGCTGCCGCCGGAGCGCTTCACGTCAAGGGACAACACGAGCACCTGAGAGCCGAAACGGTCTGCGATCTCGCCGATGAGTTCCGGGCGCGCAATCGCCGCGCTATTGACGCCTACCTTGTCTGCACCGCTCGCAAGGAGCTTCGCGACATCGTCGGCGGAGCGAACTCCTCCACCCACTGTCAAGGGAATGAAGACCTGCTCCGCGGTTGCACGTACAACGTCGAAAGTGGTGGATCGCTCATCGACGGTGGCAGTCACGTCCAGAAAAGTAAGTTCGTCTGCACCCTGTTCGTAATAGCGCTGCGCCAACTCAACGGGATCCCCCGCGTCGCGCAGATTCATAAAGTTGACGCCTTTGACGACACGCCCCGCAGCCACGTCCAGACAGGGGATGACCCGCACTGCCACGGGCATTGTCAGATCCTTGCCGCGTGAATGGGGCTGACCAGAATGGCTCTGGCGCCCAGCTCGTAGAGGCCGTCCATGATGGCGTTCGTTTCTGCTCTCGGGACCATGACCCGCACGGCGACCCAGTCGCGATCGCGCAGGGGCGACACCGTGGGTGATTCGAGGCCTGGAGTAATAGCTGAGGCTTGCTCGAGTAATTCTTCCGGCAGGTCATAGTCCATGAGCACGTACTGGCGGGCAACGAGCACTCCCTGCAGGCGCCGGTGGAACGTCGTCAATCCGGTGAGATCTTCCCGAGCACTGATGAGCACTGCCGTCGACTCGAGGATGACCGGACCAAAGATCTCAAGGCCCTGTTGCCGGAGCGTCGTTCCGGTCGACACGACGTCGGCAACGGCATCCGCGACGCCAAGCCGCACGGCAGACTCGACGGCACCATCGAGGTGCACCAGGTGGGCTTTGACTCCGTGGGCTGTGAGGAACGAACCGACCAGTCCTGGATAGCTGGTAGCGATGCGCACATCGTTGAGTTGGTCGAGGGAGGTGAATCTGCCTGCCGGTCCCGCGAAGCGGAATGTCGAACTGCCGAAGTCGAGGTGGGAGATCTCGATCGCCGTGCTGCCAGAGTCGAGGAGCAAGTCCCGACCGGTGATACCGACGTCTAGGGCGCCGGAACCGACGTAGGTCGCGATGTCTCGAGGTCGAAGGTAGAAGAACTCGACGTCGTTGCGCGGATCGGAAACGATGAGCTCTTTGGGGTCGCGTCGGATAACGTAACCAGCCTCGAACAGCATTTGGATGGCGGTGTCCGCAAGCGAGCCCTTATTGGGAACTGCAATTCGCAGCATGATGGTTTCTCTTTACCTGGTTAGGCGAATGATGATCGCGGGTCGGACCGGCAACTACCCGATCGTCTGGGAATGAATAATCTGTGCTCGAATTCTCTGTGCTTGAATTCTCTGTGCTCGAATTCTCTGGGCTTGAATTCTCACAGATGTCGGTAGACATCCTCGGTCGTCAATCCCTTCGCGACCATCATTACCTGCACGTGGTACAGCAGTTGGGAGATCTCCATTGCTGTCTCGTCATCGCTCTGGAACTCGGCGGCCATCCACACCTCGGCGGCTTCCTCCACGATCTTCTTCCCTATCGCGTGCACCCCGGCATCGAGTTCTGCAACGGTTCCGGAACCCGCTGGACGGGTCGCAGCACGCTCTTTCAGCTCAAAGAAGAGATCGTCAAACGTTTTCACACCATCAAGGTTACCGGTCGTGCGCGTTAGCTGACGCCGAGCAGGTCAATGACGAAGATCAGCGTGCGACCGGAGAGTTGGTGTCCACCGCCCGCGGGACCGTACGCAAGCAGCGGCGGGACGACGAGTTGGCGCCTGCCACCGACTTTCATCCCGGGAATGCCTTCCTGCCAACCGGCAATGAGACTTCGGAGCGGAAAGTTCACGGACTGCCCGCGACTCCAGGATGAATCAAACTCTTCCCCGGTCTCGAGGTCGACTCCGAGATAGTGCACATCCACAGTGGCACCGGTGGTAGCTTCTGCACCCGTACCCACTTCGATGTCGATGCTCACCAGTTCGTCTGGGGCACCGCCGTCATAGAACTCAATTTCTGGCTTGGTTTTGTTGAACTCAGTCATAGGACTATCCAAGCAGATCGAGTGGGGCGACAATGCAACACATTAGTGATGTGAATGCTGCTGCGCTGCCGCACGCAATGTCTCGATCTGCGCGGCAGGATCATCGGAGTTGAACACGCTTGACCCGGCGACAAATGTATCTGCCCCGGCTTCGGCCGCCATCGCTATGGTCGACTCGTTGATGCCACCGTCGACCTGGAGCCAGACATCCAGACCGGATCGCTTAACTGCGTCACGCAGGAGGCCAAGTTTCGGCATGGTCGACTCGATAAATGATTGCCCACCGAACCCGGGCTCCACGGTCATCACGAGAACCTGATCAAATTCAGCCAACAGTTCCAAGTACGGTTCCACGGGTGTCTCCGGCTTCACGGCAATTCCAGCGCGCGCCCCACTGTCGCGAATGCGTCTGGCGAGGCCCACCGCATCCGCTGCCGCCTCGGCATGGAACGTGACGGAGTACGCACCGAGCTCCGCGTAGCCGGGCGCCCAGCGGTCAGGGTCATCGATCATCAGATGGATGTCGAGGGGCCGTGGTGTCACGGCCTGCAGGCTCTCCACCATTCGCGGCCCAAAGGTGAGGTTCGGAACGAAATGGTTGTCCATAACGTCAATGTGAATGAGATCCGAGTTCGCGATCTTCTGCAGCTCGCTCGCCAGGTGTGCGAAGTCGGCCGTGAGGATGCTCGGATTGATACGAACTGGCATGCGTAGACCCTAACTCTGCTGTGGTTCGTTCGGAGTTGCCACTTTTTCGAGCAGACAGATGAACATTGCGTCCGTTCCGTGGCGGTGTGGCCACAGCTGCACAGGACCGTTCGTCTGTCCGAGATCCAGCGTGTGTGTCGTCACACCGCTCAGCACGGCTGCCGTGTCGAGTTGGCGCACGTTGCCGTCCGAGTTGGTGAGAGCGTCCGCGACGACATTTCTTGTCTCGCCCAAGTGCGGTGAGCACGTGACATAGGCAAGCAGACCGCCGGGCTTGAGCGCTGTCAGGGCGGATGCGAGGAGTCTGGCCTGCAGCGCTGAGAGATCTGCAACATCAGCTGGACGCTTACGCCACCGTGCCTCCGGGCGACGGCGCAGGGCGCCGAGACCCGTGCACGGGGCATCCAGAAGAATTCGGTCGAACTGGCTGGGGAGAGAAATACCGATGCTGGTGCCATCTTGGACCAGCACCTGGGGCGGGTCCTGAAAGACAGAGAGGGCATGGCGCACGAGTTCTGCGCGAGCCGGAGTGACTTCATTCCCCACAAGCGTCGCACCAGCGGCGATGGCCTCGGCCGCGAGCAGGGCCGCTTTTCCGCCGGGACCCGCGCAGAGATCGAGCCAGCGCTCCCCCGGCTGGATCGGCCGTGCACGACTCAGCGCAAGCGCTGCGAGCTGAGATCCCTCGTCCTGGACGCGCGCTCGGCCCTCCCTGACCGCGCGAAACTGGGAGGGATCGCCGCCGTCGCTAATGGCTCCGACTGGGGAGAAACCTGCGGGGTGTGTAGCTTCAAGTTCGCCGACGGATGCAAGACCGGGCAGGGCAACCAGGCTCACGCGGGGCGCGACATTGTCTGCCGCGAGCAGATCGACCAATTCGCTCTCGCGCCCCTCGGCTGCCAGTGCTTGGCGGAACGCACGGACCACCCATACCGGGTGTGAATACTCTCGTGACAGTCGCTCGTCATCATCGCGAGCGGAGGAGACGACGCGATGGTGCCATTCTTCGGCGGTACTGCGGGTGATCGTTCGCAGCACAGCGTTCGCAAACCCAGCGGCGGAGCGCGATCCGACTTCGCGTGCCAGCGAGACGGATTCGTCTACGGCTGCGTGCGGGGCAACCCTCATGGAGAGCAGTTGGTGCGCTCCGAGCCTGAGCACGTCGAGAATGGGCGCATCGATCTCGTCCGCGATCCGACCAGCAGCGATCTCGATCACAGCATCGTAATAGCCCAGTCCGCGCAAGGTTCCGTAGCTGAGTTCTGTCGCGAACGCGGCATCCTGACTGCTCAGCTTGGCGCGCTCAAGTTTGACCGGCAAGAGCAGGTTCGCGTACGCATCCGTCTCGCGTACCGCCGTGATGACGTCGAAGGCGATTCGCCGAGCGGGCTGCACCCTGCGGATGGGTGGTCTTGGTGCACTCATTCTGCCATTCTCCCGGCCTCACCGGGCTTGCCGCGCCACCAGTCTGTGGCGTCCATGGGCTTCTTGCCCGCGGGCTGAACGCTCAGCAGCCTAAGAGGAGTCGTTCCTGTCCCGACAACGACTTGCCCGTCCCGGAGCTCCAGAGTGCCGGATGCGAGCTGGTCCGTGTATTCGCTTGACGTGGCCTGAAGTAGCTTGAGGCGAATTCCGTCGACCGACGTAAAGGCACCCGGCTCGGGAGTCACGCCCCTGATTACCCGGTCGATCGAGTGCGCATCTCTGGACCAGTCGATGTGACCGTCCGACTGGCTGAGCTTTGGCGCGAGCGTTACATCTCCCTGCTGAGCTTCGGCGCGAGCGCTACCGTCGGAAATGGCGTCGACGACGCGAAGGAGCAGCTCCGCGCCGGCGCCCGCGAGGGAATCGAGCAACTGACCAGAAGTCTCGTGCGGCGTGACCGATTGGGTTACTTGCCCAAAAATGGGGCCGGCGTCGAGTTCTTGGACAAGTTGGAACACCGTAGCTCCCGTGATTTCGTCGCCGGCAATGAGTGCTCGCTGCACAGGGGCCGCCCCGCGCCAGCGTGGCAGGAGCGAGAAGTGTAAATTGATCCAGCCCAGCCGGGGCGCACTCAGCAGCGGTTCGCGGACGAGCCCTCCGTAGGCAACGATCACCCCGAGGTCCGGTCTGAGTGCTGTGATCTGTTCCGTAGTCGAGCCCGCGAGTCTGTTTGCCTTGATGATGGGCAGGCCGTGTTCTGCAGCTGCTTCAGCAACCGCAGTCTGCGTGAATACTCTCCGCCGTCCTTGCTCCGAGTCTTCCCTCGTTAGTACGGAAACCACGCGATGCTGGCTCTGGTGAAGTGCAGCAAGGCTCGGGACCGCTGCGGCGGGGCTTCCCGCGAAAACAAGAGAGAGATCTGTCACTACAACCGTTCCGTCACGCGCTCTCGCGAGCCGCATCATTCAGCAAAGGGCTCCGTGTCGTCGAAGCGCACTTTCAGTGTAGGCAAAGGCTGCTGTCCGCCGGAGCCAGCCGCGCGCTTGCGCCGTGTCGTCGCATTGCGGATGACCTCGGAACGAAGCAGCGCGGCAACGCGCGCGCCCACTGAGTAGTCAAACCTCACGATCGCGCGCACTCCCCCGCCCGCGAGTTCCACCGGGCCCAACACGTCAACGGATGCTGTTCCATCTCCTCCCATGACGGGCCCGAGGGCACTGACGGCGGCGTCGACAGCATCGGAGGAGCCAGTAACCGACGCAACACGCACCGCCGGCGGAAAACGAAGCCTGCGGCGGTCATCGAGTTCCGCACGGACATAATCGGCTAGCCGCCACGTTGCCAACGCTGACGCGAGAGAACCACCCACTCCAACGAGGATCGTCGTAGCACCTGAAGAGGCAAGGGCCACAGCATTCGACCACCAGCGCAGACAATCTTCCGCTACCCGCAGGCTCTCGCGAGCCAGCATCCGATCTCCATCGAGGAGTAACACCGCGCGATAGCCGCCGGCCGCGACGGGTTCTGCACCTCGCGTTGCGACTATCAACGCTGGTTCGCTTCCGATAGACAGGATCGGGCGGTCGCCATCGGCCACGATGATTCTGACGCCGGGGAAAGCGCGACCCAGATCCTCTGCCGTGCGGCTTGCGCCTTGTCCGCTGAGGCGCAAGCGTGTGCCGTCACAGTTCTGGCACCGCCACTGAGCAGCGAGAGCGCCACACCACAGGCACGCTGGTGCGGCGCCTGCCGAGGCGACACCCAGAGGGCCGTCACATCGCGAACATCGAGCGATCTGGCGGCAGTCCTGACAGGTCAACCGTGGAGAGTAGCCGGGCCGCGCCACCTGAACAAGGACGGGGCCGTGTTCCAGCGCAGTACGTGCTTCCCGCCAAGCGGCAGAGGGAATCCTCGCTTGGGCAGCAAGGCGATCCTCTGAACGTTGTTGAGCGGTCGGAACGATCTTGGGCAGATAGCTTCGCGTCGGCGCAAGAGTCACTAGCCAGCCGAGCCCGACCAGCCTTTCGACTTCTGTGCTGCGCGCGTGAGCAAAGAAGAGCAGGGCGCAGTTCTGCTGCTCCTGCCTGACCAGTGCGGCATCCCGTGAGTGCACGTATGGGCTGAGTGGCTCAGCGTGCAGTGGATCTCCGTCGTCCCAGAGCGCAATCAGCCCAAGTTCAGCCGCGGGCGCGTACACGACGGAACGATTTCCGACGACGACGAGCGGCGTTGCACCGAGGCAAGCGAGCGTTGAGCGGTAGCGATCCGGATTCGACTGCCGGGCGTCCAAACGCACCACCCGCTGGGAATCGATCACCGCGCCGAGCGCTGCCGCCAGCTGTTCTTGATCGCGGAAGTCCGGGACACACAGGATCGCCGTCTTGCCGCGCGCGAGACACCGGCGAGCAGCCTCGGCCATGGTGGTCGCCCATTGGCCAACCCACCGTCCGTCGGGAAGCTGAATGACGAGCGGCGTTACCTCCACGGCCATTCGGCGACGTGAAGCTATGGCGTCATCGAAGGCGGTGGCTGAATATTCGGTCGCATACAGCTGCGTCGCAGAGACGGGACCAACTGCTGCATCCGCGCTGGCTGCGAGCCACGCCTTTTCGACCCGCACCTGCCGCTTCGGAACGGCGAGACGCACTATGTCATTCGCGCTGCCTGCCGCTCGATCGGCGAGGCGCCGAGCCAGCTGCCACACCTCTGGGCTCAGGATTTGTACGGGTGACACAACGGAATCGATGTCGCTCAGCGGCCCTGCATAATCGACCGAATCCGTGAGTTCGACGATAATCCCATCGGCGAGACGACCGGCTGACCGCAGCGGCACGCGCACCCTCACGCCGGGTTGCGCGTCGGCCGTCCACTGCGCAGGAACCCCATAGTCAAACAGGCGGTCGAGCTGTGGCACTGACGAGTCGAGGAGCACCCGCGCGATGGATGCGGCCACGGAGACTAGAGCTTGGCCGCGCTGCGCAGGGCATCCACGCGGTCGAGGCGTTCCCAAGTGAAGTCTGGGAGTTCGCGGCCGAAATGGCCGTAGCTTGCAGTCTGCGCATAAATGGGCCTCAAGAGGTCCAGCTCTCGTATGATCGCGCCCGGCCGTAAGTCGAAAACCTCGCGAATCGAGTTGATGATCGCCTCATCGTCGATGTGTCCCGTCCCGAAGGTTTCGACATAAAGGCCGACAGGGGCGGCCTTACCGATGGCGTAGGCAACCTGCACCTCCAGACGATCGGCGAGCCCAGCTGCTACAGCGTTCTTAGCAACCCAGCGCAGCGCGTACGCAGCGGAGCGATCAACCTTCGACGGGTCCTTACCGCTGAACGCCCCCCCGCCGTGCCTGGCTGCACCGCCATAGGTGTCGACGATGATCTTGCGTCCGGTAAGCCCGGCGTCACCCTGAGGACCGCCAATGTGGAACACCCCGGTCGGATTGATGAGGATACGCGTATCGTTCGAGTCAAGCCCGGCCTTCTCCAGGACCGGGCGGATCACGATTTCCTCGAGCTTCACCCGGAGATCATTCGTTTCGATCGCGGGAGAATGCTGCGCTGACAGAACGACGGTCTCGACCGTGCGTGGTATCGCACCGTCATACCCAATCGTCACCTGGGTTTTTCCGTCCGGCCGCAGAAAATCAACCAC
>JBDTAD010000277.1:0-1716 GCA_039924815.1 Lacisediminihabitans sp. | reverse complement strand
AGTCCCCACAAAGGCGCAACGCCCGGGCCCCCTGCGGTCTGGATACGCGCTCGCTCGAGCGCGGCATCCGCCGTCACCGTCACGAACGCTCCCAGTCCGCCGTCGAGCTTCTCGATGCGGGCGAGGTAGTGCTCGGTCAATTCGGTCGGGGTGATCTCGCCGCGCTGCAGCCAGTCCCACTGTTCCTGCGCACTGAGGTGATGGAGTTCGAACACCCTTCGAGCCTAGGCCGAGGCGACTGAGTCTTGACATCGAAGTTCAAGCATGGTTGGTTAGTTACTCAAGTAATGAACCAACATGGAAAGCAGGATGATGTGGACGAAGGAAGACCGATTTTCGTTCAGATCGCCGAGCAGATCGAGAATGACATCATCGGCGATGTCCTCCCAGAAGAGAGCCAAGTTCCCTCCACAAACGAGTTCGCCACGTTCTACCGCATCAACCCCGCCACGGCGGGTAAGGGTGTGAATCTCCTCGTCGACGAGGGAATTCTCTACAAAAAGAGGGGCATTGGAATGTTCGTCGCCACCGGCTCACGAGAGCGAATCATGCAGAAGCGCCGCACTCAGTTCGAACAGGACTACGTGCAGCCCTTGCTCTCTGAGGCGCACAAGCTCGGCATCTCCCCCGGTCAACTCGCCACCATGATCACCAATCCCAGCAGCACCACATCCAGCAGCAGAGAAGAGGACCAGAAATGACCGCAGCGGCCGAGGTCTCCCACCTCACTAAGCGATTTGGCAAGGTTCACGCGGTAAACGACGTGAACTTCAGCATCGCCGAAAACAAGATCTACGGCCTGTTGGGCCGTAATGGTGCGGGCAAGACCACTCTGATGCAGCTTCTCACCGGTCAGGAATTCGCCACCAGCGGCTCGCTCCAGGTGTTCGGCGAAACTCCGGTCGAGAACGCCGCAGTGCTCGATCGAGTGTGCTTCATCAAAGAGAGCCAGCGCTACCCCGAGAACTTCAAGCCGCGCCATGTCTTCACTGCGGCGCCATGGTTTTTCCCGCACTGGGACGCAGAGTTTGCGGCGCGACTGATCGATGACTTCAGACTGCCCGTGAAGCGAAAAATCAAAAAGCTCTCCCGCGGCCAACTCTCGGCGGTTGGAGTGATCGTCGGACTTGCTTCACGAGCACCACTGACGTTTTTCGACGAGCCGTACCTTGGGCTGGATGCCGTGGCCAGGCAGATTTTCTACGATCGCCTCCTCGAGGACTATGCCGAGCATCCGCGAACCTTGATCCTCTCAACGCATCTCATCGACGAGGTCAGCAATCTGCTCGAACACGTCCTCGTCATTGACGAAGGCCGCATCATCATCGACCAGGATGCTGACGAGCTAAGAGCGTCCGCAACCACCGTCAGCGGCGTGCGAGGCGCGGTCGACGAGTTCGTGCGAGACCGCGAGGTTCTGCACCGCACCGGCATCGGTGCGCTGGCCTCGGTCACCGTCGGAAAGCTGACGTCAGCAGAGCGGCAGAATGCGGCACGCAACAACCTGGAGCTCTCCCCTGTGTCGCTCCAACAACTCATCGTTCGCAGAACTGGTACTACCGAGCAGGAATTCGAGCAGACCGCATGAGCACCGTTACGAATGACCTTACTGACACCCGCCAAGACTTTTCCAGCCTGCGACGGGTGTGGAATGTGACTCGACTCCAGGCAACCGACAAGTGGCAGTCCATTGCAGTGCCGTGGATGGTGATGGGG
>JBDTAD010000276.1:0-4293 GCA_039924815.1 Lacisediminihabitans sp. | reverse complement strand
CGTCGCGGCAAGTGACAGCGGGGGCGGCGATGTGCAGACCTACGGCAAACGCGGCGAGCACTTGAACGATGTGACCATGCTGGTACACGTCTCGGGTGACCATAAACGCGCCACAGTCATAAGCTTTCCGCGCGACCTCAGAGTGCGCATCGCATCCTGCCCGAACGACAAAGGCGGCAACTATCCGTCGCAGACCAACAAGCTGAACGTCTCGTTGACATATGGCGGGCTTGCGTGCGTCGTGAAGACCGTGGAGAATCTCACCGGCCTCGACATTCCTTACGCTGCGCTCACCGAGTTCCAGGGTGTTGTCGGTATGTCCAATGCGGTCGGCGGCGTGGATGTGTGTGTCGCTACTGCCATTCACGATCAACAGATCCACGTCGACCTCGAGCCTGGCACCCATACGCTGGTCGGCGAGCAGGCCGTGCAGTTTCTTCGCGTTCGCTACGGCCTAGGCGACGGAAGTGACCTCGGGCGTGTGAGCAACCAGCAGCTATTTCTCTCTGCTCTGGTTCGCAAGATCAAAACGCCGGAAGTGCTGGGTAACCCCCTCACCGTTTACAAGTTGGCCGAGGCGGTGACCGCAAACATGTCGATGTCGAACAGCCTCAAAAACCTCAGCACCCTGGCTTCCATGGCTGGAGCCGTGAAAGACATCAACTTTGCGGATGTCGTGTTCGTGCAGTATCCAAGCGCCAGCAACGCATCCGGTCTCGCTCCCCTCGTGGGTCCCGCAAACGTGCTGATCGGAGCGATCAAAGCTGACAAGCCCATCGCTCTCACCGGCAAGGTGAGCGCGGTCGGCGGTACGGAACTCGCTCCGGGCTCTCAGCCGAATGGCGCAGCCACTCCCGGCGGCTCAGGAGCAACGACCGATCCGGCCACTGACGCGGTCGAGCTCCCAAGCGTCATCCCGGGGCAGACTGCCGCGCAGGAGACCTGCACAAGAGGGCAACGCGCTGGCGGGTGAGCGGTCGAAGTAACCGCGCCCCAACGCCCTCTCGAGCTGTTGGAGTTTGTCGCCTATTCGAGTTCTGCGCGCAGGCTCTTGGCGAGAGCCGCAAACGCGGTCGGTGCGGATGTCAGCGCTCTTCTCACCTTGAACTCGCTCAATTGTCTGGCGTGCTGGGCAACGTTGACGATTGTGTATTCCAGGTGCGAGCCAGTCTCATCCGGCACGATGCGATATTCACCGCGGTACCACCAGACCCCTTGAACAATAATGAAGAACGCTGCAGGATCGGCCCTGTACAGGCTCCGACCGCTCTCGGCGGGTCGCAGTCTGGCATCCACTGCGGCGAACACGGCGCTCGGTCGTGCGCGCACGTGCTCGCGAAGACCGCGAACAACTGCATGCTTTTCCGGCCTTCTGCGCGGTGCCTCAGGCATGAAAAAGTGTCTCGTCCGCTACTTGAGCGATTTCTGCATAAGCACGGTGCCGAGCCAGCGGCCGAACTTGAAGCCGACCTTGCCCATGTGGCCGATCTCCTTGAACCCAAAGTTCTTGTGCATCGCTATCGACGCATCCGCGCCTTTGTCGGCGATGACCGCGATGATCTCTTTGAGCCCTGCATCACGCGACCTGGTGATGAGTTCGGCCAGCAGTACCTTGCCTAAACCCTTGCCCGTGGCCGCCGGCCCCAGGTAGATGGAGTTCTCCACGGTGTAGCGATAGGCAGCCTTCTCGCGCCACGGAAAAACGTAGGCATAACCGAGAATCTGGCCGTTCGGGCTCTCGGCGACGAGGAACGGCATCCCTAGTTTGCCGAGGTGCTGAAATTTGGAGCGAAGTGCCTTCAACGTCAACGGAACCTCATCAAAGGTCACCGTGGAATTGGCCACATAGTGGTTGTAGATCTCACGCACGCTGGGCAGATCCTCGATGACGGCATCACGAATCGTGTATTCAAAAGGCGAGGCTAGCGGCGGATGGTTACGCAGCGCCTCCCTGGGCCTATGGGTAGCCTGATACTCCGATTCCAGCATCCTCCGAGCCTACTTCGGCCTCGCGCCTCCCCGGTCGACATAAACGCGAAAGCTATTCAGCCACCGTGTTCACGACCGGCACTGAGCCGGTCTTGCCTCCGGCAAGCCAGAGCGACAACACCCCAGAGAGCGCCGCGAGCCCGACCAGAACCCAACCGACCAAGTGGAACGAATCTATGGTCGCTGCGAGGGTTGCACCACCCGCGACAAGCGAACCGAGGATGCTGACACCGATCGATCCGCCCAGGCGCTGCGTGATGTTGAACAAGGTATTGCCGTCGGCCATCTGCTCTTCTGGCAGCGGCGCGAGCATCGCGACCAGCAGCGGCGTTGTCACGAAACCGATAGCGATCGCACGACCCGAGAGCATGACCGCGGTGGCCCAGAGCGGAGTGTCCTGCTCGAGGTACACCAGAAAAATGCTGGACAACACGAGGATGACGAAGCCGGTGACCACAAGCACCCTGAGCGAAATATAGGCGGAGAGCTTCTGCCCCGCCCAGGTTCCAAGCCCCATGATGATCCCCTGAGGCAGCAGGGCGAGGCCGGTGTCGAAGGCGCTGTAGCCCTGCACGGATTGGGTAAAGACCGGCATGAGGAAGACGGTTCCGAAGGCGATCACGGAGCAGAGCACCTGCAGGAGCAGGGCGAGTGCTGAATTCTTGTGTTCGATCATCCGCAGGTCGACCGCGGGTTCGGCGTGGTGCAGCGCCCAGAAGGTATACCCAGCGAGCAGGACGACTCCAACGCCGAGCGGAAGGTAACTCGAGACACTGTCCCAGCCGTTCGCTGTGCCCTCTGTTGCCCCGAACAGAGTGCCCGTGAGTCCGACCGCGAGCAGGATGAACCCCACCGGGTCAAACGTGGTTGAGCGATTCGCGGGGGCTCCAACACCCTTCGGAATAAGCAGCATGAGCAGCAAGCCGATGATTCCGACCGGCACGTTCACCAGGAATATCCACCGCCATCCGCCTGCCCCGATCAAGAATCCGCCGAGCGTCGGACCGAGAGCCGGACCGAGGAAGAGAACGAGAGCGGCAGAGACAGGGATCTTGCCACCGCTGATGCCGTCTTTGCCGAGCAGGATGCTGAGCGCGAGCGGCACGAGCGGTGCACCGACGAAACCCTGCACCGCCCGCATCGCGATGAGAAACTCGATGTTCGGCGCGATCGCGCACGCCGCGGAGGCGATCACAAAGAGCACCATGCTGATCGTGTAGACGCGCAGGGTTCCATAGCGCTTGGCAAGGTAGGACGTCGCGGCGAGCGCCACCCCCAGCGCGAGCAGGTATCCACTGACAACCCACTGCACCTGATCGAGCTGCACCGGCTGAGCACGAGTGCTCAGCTCGGTCGCTATGTCCGGCACTGCAACGTTGACGATGCTCGAGTCGATCATGCTCAGCAGCGGGCCAACGAGCATCCCGTAACGGGCGATGGCACCGATTGTGCTTGCGGGCGGGTTCTGCGACATGAGCTCCAGCTCTAGACGAGGATTCGACGGGTTCGCGAATCACGCTGTCACAAACTACACCGTGAGAGACCAATCGACCTGATCGGCACCCTGCTTCGCGAGCGCCACATTCGCACGGCTGAACGGCTTCGAGCCAAAGAAGCCTCGGGAGGCGGAGAGCGGGCTCGGATGCACGGAAGCGATCACAGGAGTAGGCCCAAGAAGTGGCTGAAGATTCCGCGCATCCCTCCCCCACAGGATCGCCACCAACGGTCCGCCGCGAGCAACCAGCGCGCGGATCGCGAGCTCCGTCACCGCCTCCCAGCCCTTGCCACGGTGTGATCCAGACTCCCCCGGCTGCACCGTCAAAACCCGGTTGAGCAGCATGACGCCGTGCTCGGCCCACGGCGTAAGATCACCGTGGTCCGGAGTCTGGATGCCGAGGTCGTCGCGCAGTTCCCGGTAGATGTTCTGAAGACTCCGCGGCACCGGTCGCACGGCACGATCCACCGCGAAGGAGAGCCCGATTGGATGCCCGGGCGTCGGGTAAGGGTCTTGGCCGACGACCAGCACCCGCACGTCCATGAGAGGGTAGGTGAACGCTCGCAGGACATTGGCTCCAGCGGGAAGATACCCCCGCCCGCTCGCCGTCTCGGCCCGCAGATAGTCGCCCATCGCGGCGATCTGTTGCGCCGCCGGTTCGAGCGCTTCGGCCCACCCCGGGTCAACAAGATCGGAGAGCGGATGCGGGGTCACGCCGACAAGTTAAGCAGACGTCAGCGTCGTTGCCACTAGCATCCGTTCATGACACTCCTTCGCGGCAGAGCCGGCGCGGTCACGGTCGGTCTTAT
>JBDTAD010000275.1:0-1933 GCA_039924815.1 Lacisediminihabitans sp. | reverse complement strand
TGCTGGCCGGCACCTGTCCGGCCAGCACGCTAGGTTCAGTCCTCGGTGCCGCTGTTTGCTGCCATTCCAGTGCGGATCAGCTCCATGACCCCGGAATCCGCCAAGGTTGTGACATCGCCATCTGGGCGGTTCTCGGCCACGTCGCGCAGCAGCCGACGCATGATCTTGCCTGAGCGGGTTTTGGGCAACTCAGCGACCACCATGATCTGGCGAGGCTGCGCGATTTTGCCAATTTGGTTGGCGACGTGCTCGCGAAGTTCGCGCACGACGTGCTCTCCGCCGTCGCCCGCCTCGCTGCGGAGGATCACGAATGCCACGACCGCCTGGCCGGAGACTGGATCGGAGGCACCGACAACGGCGGCTTCTGCAACCTTCGGATTTGACACCAGGGCGGATTCAATCTCTGTTGTCGACAGACGGTGACCCGAGACGTTCATGACGTCGTCGACCCTGCCCAGCAGCCAGATATCGCCGTCCTCGTCCCTCTTCGCGCCGTCTCCCGCGAAGTACTTGCCAGGGAATTTGGACCAGTACGTGTCGATATAGCGCTGGTCGTCTCCCCACACCGTACGGAGCATCGACGGCCATGGCTCGGTGAGTACGAGATAGCCGCCAGAGCCGTTCGGCACAGATGTTCCGGACTCGTCCACAACATCCGCGGTGATGCCCGGTAGGGCAGTCATGGCTGCGCCCGGTTTGGCATGTGTGATCCCGGGTAGCGAGCTGATCATGATCGTGCCGGTTTCTGTTTGCCACCAGGTGTCCACTACCGGGGTCGTGTCGTGACCGATGTGATGCCGGTACCAGACGTATGCTTCCGGATTAATCGGCTCACCGACCGATCCGATCACGCGGAGCGTAGAGAGGTCGTATTGTGCCGGAATCTGGTGCCCCCACTTCATATAGGTGCGTATGGCGGTGGGAGCGCAATAGAGAATCGTCACCTTGTACTTGTCGATGATTTCCCACCAGCGACCGGTATGCGGTGTGTCAGGGGTTCCCTCGTAGATGACCGACGTTGTGCCGTTGGCGAGCGGCCCGTAGACGATGTAGCTGTGGCCGGTGACCCAACCGATGTCAGCTGCGGTCCAGTAGACATCCGTATTTGCCTTCAGGTCGAAGACCGCCCACTGCGTGTATGCGCACTCCGTGAGATAGCCGCCGGAGGTGTGCAGAATGCCCTTGGGTTTGCCCGTAGTGCCCGACGTGTACATGACGTACAGCGGATGCTCGGAGTCGAAGTACTCCGGCACGTGGGTTGTATCGGCCTTCTCCACCGTGTCGTGCCACCAACGGTCGCGGCCGTCAGTCCACTCGACCTCCTGCCCTGTGCGGCGCACGACGAGCACCGTGTGCACGTCAGGGCACTCGAGCAGTGCCTCGTCGACAGCGGGCTTCAGAGCGGATACCTTGCCCTTGCGATAGCCGCCATCCGCGGTGATGACGACCTTCGCCTCGCAGTCGTGAATCCTGCTGCGTAGAGCCTCGGACGAGAACCCGCCGAAGACAACAGTGTGTGGCGCGCCGATGCGCGCGCACGCCAGCATTGCGACGATCGTTTCGGGGATCATCGGCATGTAGATCGCGACTCTGTCGCCCGCCTTGACCCCGAGTTCGACGAGGGTGTTGGCGGCCTGGCACACGAGATCGGTCAACTCGGAGTATGTGATGGTGCGGGTATCACCGGGCTCGCCTTCAAAGTAGTACGCCACTGTGTCACCGCGACCGGCGGCGACGTGCCGGTCCAAGCAGTTGACCGCGACATTCAGCGTTCCGCCGACGAACCACTTGGCGAAAGGGGGATTGTTCCAATCGAGCACTTCATCCCAGTGGCGGTCCCAGTCCAGGCGCTCGGCCTGCTGTGCCCAGAACGCCAGACGGTCGCTGTTTGCTTCTTCGTAAACGGTCTCCTTCACATTGGCCTGGGCGGTGA
>JBDTAD010000274.1:0-1717 GCA_039924815.1 Lacisediminihabitans sp. | reverse complement strand
TGGCCGGCCCGAGCTGGTCTGTGACCCTGCGTGAATGGGTGTGCGGCAGCCACTTTGCCCACTCCCACTGAGGGAGGGCTGCGTCATCCGCGGCGATCGCGATCTGCAGGCTCTCGGGGTCGTGCATCGTGGCGGCGTGCAGCAACATGGCGCGCACGAGCGAACGCACTTCACGCTCATCCCCGGTGACCTGAACTCGGGCGAAGCCATTCAGGGGCACCGCGAGGGGAAGGTTCTTCTGCATCTCGTGAGCGAGCATGAAGCGGTGAGCTGCGGAGGCCGCTACGGGGTCGAGTTGTGCCAGCGGTGGCAACTCTGGTGCCTCGAGGCTTACGCACAGCGGCTGGTCACTCGTTCCGACCCTGGCCATAAGAAAGTCTTGGTCGCCGGAGGATCGCTCCCAGACTCTGGTGCGCTCCTCAGCCAGATAGGTGAGAGCGGAGGGCGCGGGGTTGGCCCAGTTGGCGGCCCGGCGCTGCTGCTTGGCGGCAACCCGAACGGTCTGCCGCAGCTCGGTGAGGTAGGCCAGATATTCACGACGTGCGGAGATCACCGAAGTTTGGCGCTGGGATCGCTGCCGCCATCCATTGACCACGACGAAACCGACGGATGACAGCAGAAACATGCCTCCGGTGAGCAGCCCGGTGATGCCAGAGTTGGAGACCGTGACCATGACGATCGCCCCGATGCTGCCGAGCATCGGGAGCATCGAACTAAGCAGGTTGCTGCCGCCTTCGCTCGGGGCGAGTTCGGGTGGTGCCTGAACGGCGATCTTGTCCGAGGGCACGCGGGGGGAGGCGAGGCGGGTTGCGGTCATGATGCTTTCTGGCTCCCGAGCAGGAGACTGACGGTGAAGGTTCGGTTGCCGATGCGCACGCGCACACCGTCGTCGAGCAAGACACGCTCACCTGGCGCGAGCACGGTGATTTCGCCGTCGTCGGACAGCAGCTCTGTTCCGTTGGTGGAGTTGCCGTCGATGAGCCAGGTGCGGCCGCGAGAGTGCTCCAGCCGCAGGTGGGTTTTCGACACGGATGATTCGGGGTCGTCGACAATGATCAGCTTGTCGCCCGGTTCTGTTGCGCCGGGGTTTCGGCCGAGGTTGACGGAGACGGGCGACGCCAGCTGTTCGCGCTGGCCGGTGTCAAAGATGAGCAGCAGGGTGCCGTCTGGACTGGCAGCATCCGCACCGTCTGTCGGCACAATGCCCGCGAAGAGGTTGTTTGGTGGAGTCTCGATGAAGGGCACTGGCGAGCCGATGAAGGCCTGACCGCCGACACCTGTGGCCGATGCGCTGGCCGAATCCTCGTCGACGATGGCGTGTCTACCCGAGGTGCTGATGACCTGCGGGGCGGCCAGCACAACGGGTGCTTCCTGCACGGGGGCTTGCTGGGTAGGAGCTGGCTGGGCTTGCACCGCTTGAGCGGGGGCTGGCGGCGCGGGGGCTTGCTCATCCGGCTCCGCTTGCGTGGGAAGCGGATGGATCGGCGGCATGGTCTGCGCGGGCACGCCCGGCAGCAGCGCGCCCGGCTGAGGTACACCCGGCTGCAGGCCACCTGCCTGCGGGGCCGCAGACGTGGGCAGCCCGATCTGCTGCTGCGGCTGGTGCGCAACGCCCGCGCGACGCACGCTGCGCGGCGGAACAGAGACAACGACGGTGCGTGCGGCACGATCCGCCCACGACCGTCCGCGGCCTGAGGTGTCCCAGGCGGAGGACGCG
>JBDTAD010000273.1:0-4079 GCA_039924815.1 Lacisediminihabitans sp. | reverse complement strand
GACGTTGTTGGCCTTCGACCGCAGCGCTCTGTCGATCTCGGGCTTCCTTGTGAACTGGCACGAAAACGCTCCACTGGAGGCGGTGCGCGCACTCCCACTTCCCACTCTCGTACTCGGTGTCGCTGTGGCGCTCTTTCTCGTCGCGAGCGGCAACGTAGTTGTACGAGCAGCGCTGCACCCGATGCCAAGGCGTCGATCCACAGTCATTGCGTCTGTTCAGGCCGCAGGATCGAGCCGATGGAGGCGAGCAAAGAAAACTGCGGCGACGGCGCCAGCGAACACCGACCTCGACACGGTCGATCTCCGGGGCGGTCGCCTCATCGGTCCGGTAGAACGCCTGCTTATCGCGGCGCTCACGCTCTCGGGTTCGTTCGCTATCGTCGCAGCGCTGGTAGCGGCCAAGGGAATCGTGCGGTTCCCAGAGATATCCCGTGACGGCGCAGGCGGATCCAAGGCGGAGTACTTCCTGGTGGGAAGCCTCGTCAGTTGGGGCATTGCGGTCGCTCTCGCGGGCCTCGTGTGGGTGTCGAGTCTGGGGTAAACCCCGACAGCCCAGCTACATGATGGCTCCGATGTAGGAGTATTTGACGAACACCTCGGATGCCAGTCCAGCCTCATCAAGAACGCCCTGGATTGCGGTGAGCATGTACTTCGAGTCCCAACCCATGTAGAGAAAGTGCGTGTCGTCGAGCGCATCCCACTGCCCGTTCCAGGCCTGTGCGTCGAAGATGGGGCCGCCGCGCCTAGCGCTGAAGGCCACTACGTCCGCGCGTGCATCCGCCCAGAGTCTCTTGAAGATGCGGTTGAACAGATACTTTACGTCGAAGACGTCCCAGTGCTCGCCGCGATACTCCACGTACTCGAACTCGCGCTCCCAGCCGCGGGGCCATCCGCGTCGCTTTTGCGCATCAAGAATTGGCGTGAGGTCATCGTCGTCGATCGCTGCGACGGCACCGCGCGGCCATACGGCGAGGAAGGTGTCGGTCAGACGCGTGGTGCGCTCGGCGATCGCCGCGGTGCCCCAGGCAGCTGCGTTGAGCTCCCTGGTCGCGGGGATGCCGCTCTTTGCATAGAGCTCACGCTTTTCGGGGTAAGAGGCGTCGAAGGCGCGCTCGGCGAGCGGTTCTTCGAGGAGCGCGAGGTTACCCAGCGTCTCGGTGAGCGCGCGGTGGCTATTTTGCTCGTCCTCGGTGTAGTCCGCCCACTCTCGAATCCCGTCACCGGTCCACGAGTCAGAGGGGGCAAGCGGGAAGATGTGTTCGACGTCGAGTCCTGACAGGCTCTCCGCGCCGGAGAGGCGCCCAAGGACATAGCTGGCGTAGGGGAGTTCTGCGTATTTGAGGCCGACTCTCACGCGCTCGTCCGAAGGCGTGATGCGCACGATCGCTCGCATGAGGGCGTCCCCACCTCGCTCCCGCGCACGGCAGAGCCTAGCGACGAGTCGCTTATTGCTGAGGGCAACAACCGAGCGCCGAAGCAGCAGCGACTGCACTTGTTCCAGGGTGCTAATCAGGTTCTGGGCCTCGGATGCCCCCAGAGAATAGTCGCGGTAGGCACGCATTGCGAGAGGGTGCATTCCGCGCCCGAAAGTACTGAGGTAGTCGAGCTGTCGGGCAATGCCCGCATCCGGCGCCGTGCTTGGCGCCAAGAGAATCGCGTAGATCTCCGAGTAGGCACGCCACTCCGCAGCATGCACGCGCAGTGCATCAAGATCGAGCCGGGGAAACTGCTGCCGAAACGCGTCGTAGACACCGCGGTCACCCGTCGCCGTGATTTCTCGACCGGTCATCATCACGAGGTAGTGCCTCCAGAAGGTGCCGATCGCTTCACCGGTGTTCTGTTCGATGGGCAACCAGAAAGTGTCTTCAATCTCACTCTGTTCGGCGTGGGTAAGGCCCATGAGTACGTAGTTATGGATCAACTCGTGGTCGCGCAAAGGCTCGCCCGTGGAGTTCAGGCTTTCGAAGATTTGTTGTGCGTTCGCGTCTGCACGCAGGGTGATAGCAACGTGCTCCAAGCGTTGGACACCGCGCCAAATGCGCGGCACCTCCTCCGCGGGAATCTGGCTGCGGAAGAACGCGTAGTTGTCGTCGAAGCGTGAATCGGGAAGTTCGGCATCCGGTGACCGTCGATCGAGCACGACGTCCTCGAAGATGTTCGCCCACGCCCGATGCGGTCGGAGTTTGGTCTTGCCTCGATCATTGGTGAGCACGAGTACCCGCTCGAGTTCTGCGGCCAGCTGCGGGTCGCTGTCTTGAGCGCTGTGATGCAGCGCCGCGACCAGAAGCATAAGGGTGGTGATGCGCTGTTGGCCGTCGATGAGTACAAGCTCCGGTGAACCGTTCTCCACGCTCAGTGTCGACAGAATGGAGCCGATGAAGTGCAGGTGATGGTCGTCCGCGTCTGCGACGGCGCGGATGTCAGCAAGCAACTGTTCGCATCCGCCAATGTCCCAGCGATACTGGCGTTGGTACACGGGTACGACGATGGTGTGTTCGGCCGCCGATAGCCACTCGATCGTGCTGACCGCTGTCGCGTCGATGTTTGTGGCTGTGCCCATGTTTCGTTTACTCTCCCGTAAAGCTGTGTCGGCGCATCCAGTGTACGGGCGCGTGGGCGTGTGTTGCCGGAGGTGGAGAGTCGAATGTTAGGCTCACCTTACCTAGACCAGTTAAAACGTGCTGGTCGTTACGAAAGGGCATGACTCGCATCATGGGTTATATCAAATCAGCCGCGCTCGAAGAGACCGGCTACGTAGTTCTGGACCGTTACAACCAGGAGCTCGACCCTCAGGAATGGCTCGACATTGAGTATGTCGACTGGAAGTCCTCTGGCGAGACTCGCTTCGCACCGCTGGCGAGTGCCAAGGGAGAGATCGAGGTCAACGGCTTCTGGAATCACAAGCCGCCGCGCACTGACAAAGACGGCGTGTGGATTCCCTCTCAGGTGGAGAAGGCTCCGATCCTCACCCGCCGGGCCACGGAGCCAGGTGCGAACGTCGGCCGCTGTCGCGTCATTGAGCTGCAGCCGAATAGCTACGCTGACTGCCTCTACAACCTGCACCAGGACGACAACAACCGCCTGAACCCCGACGGCACCGGCTGGGTCGTGCGCGGTTTCTTTAACCTCACGGATGACGCGGACAGCTACTTTGTCCTCCGCGACAACCGCACGGACCCCAGCGTCGAATACCGCGTCGCGCTGCCCGCCGGCGCACAGTTGATCGTGGACACTCAGCGGCTCTGGCACGCGACCACGCTGAACAGCCCGGATCCGCGCTACTGCCTCATTACCTCGTGGGAGTCTGGTCCCGAGCTCGACGCCTACATCGCGAAGTACAACGGCGTGAGCCGGGTGCCGAACGTGGAGGTTCCGCAGGATGTGCTCGATGCCGGTCAGGCGGAGCAGGCTAGGCGCATTGCCGCTCGCGCTGCTTACTATGCGGCCAAGGGCCAGGCAGAGAAGGCTGCCATGAGCGAGGCCTAAGAACCGGTAGTCGCTACAGAAGGCTCCGGTCGTATCACCGGGGCCTTCCGTCGTGCCACCGGACCCGCTTTACCAGGCGCTGTCGGGAGCCTTCACGACGTCGACAGGAGTGCGGTGCCAGCGAGAGCCGTTCCCGTAGTGGCTGCTGGCCCACGGGGAAGCCCAGATCGCCTGCTCAGTGACTTCGGTGGGTGCCGATGACGCCAGTGCTGCGACAATCGCACTGAAGCTCGGATTGCGCTGAAGGTTCTCGGCGGCCTTCTGGGCCGCGACGACGAGGTTCTGGTAGCTGCCAGTGCCACCACCACCACCCGAACCGTAGCCGTTGTTCATCGGATTGTTGCGATTCCACCAGTTATTTGCGCCGTTCTCCTGCCGCATCCAGCGAACGAAAACGGTGATGTTCGCATCCGTCACTGGCCAGCTGCCGTCGACGAGAACGAGAGCCGCCCACGCGTAGTTGGTGCCGCTCGCAGCGAGACTCGCCGGGCCGGCCGCCATCGAATAGCCGTCGCGATGTATCCGGACGCCAGCCGCGTGCGACGACACTGTGAGACTTTGGGCCTTGATCGAGAGAGCAACCTGCATGAGTT
>JBDTAD010000272.1:0-4222 GCA_039924815.1 Lacisediminihabitans sp. | reverse complement strand
GGTGATTGATCCCCAACTGCTTCGAGGCAACCCCGATGCCGTGCGGGCATCGCAGATCGCGAGAGGAGCATCCGCAACTCTCGTTGACGACGCGCTCGCCGCCGACCTGACCAGGCGCTCGGCAATTTCTGAATCTGAGAGCCTGCGGGCGGCCCAGAAGACTCTCGGCAAAGAGATTGCAGCCGCAAAGGGCGATGACAAGGCGAGGTTGCTGGCCGAAGCCCAGTCGCTCGCCGCGCGGGTCAAGGAGTTGAGCCAGGCCGCGACGGATGCTGAGGTCGAGTTTGCAAAGCTCGCTGGTGCGATCGCCAACCCGATCATCGAGGGCGTGCCCTCCGGCGGGGAGGACAACTTCGTCACCCTGCGCGAGGTCGGCACGAAGGTGAGCTTCGACTTCGAGCCGAAGGATCACGTAGAAATTGCGGAGGGACTGCGTGCCCTCGATTTGACCCGCGGAGTGAAGGTTGCCGGGAGTCGTTTCTATTTCTTGCGGGGGATCGGCGCGCGCCTAGAGATCGCGCTCATGAACCTCGCGCTCGACAAGGCGCTGAGTGAAGGCTTCGAGCCGCTCATCACCCCGACCCTCGTGCGCCCGGAAATCATGGCGGGAACCGGCTTTCTCGGTGAGCACTCCGACGAGATCTACTACCTGCCCGCCGATGACCTCTACCTGACGGGCACCAGTGAGGTGGCGCTCGCCGGATTCCACTCCGACGAGATCCTCGATCTGTCGGCTGGACCGCAGCGCTACGCCGGCTGGTCGACCTGCTATCGGCGCGAAGCCGGTTCCGCTGGCAAAGACACCCGAGGCATCCTGCGCGTTCACCAGTTCAACAAGCTGGAGATGTTCAGCTACGTTCTGCCGGAGAATGCCGAGGCGGAGCACGAGCGGCTTGTCTCCTACCAAGAGTCGATGCTGCAGGCATGTGAGCTCAGCTACCGCGTGATCGATGTAGCCGCGGGGGATCTCGGCTCGAGCGCCGCGCGCAAGTTCGACATCGAGGCCTGGGTCCCCACGCAGGGAACGTACCGGGAGCTCACCTCCACGAGCAACTGCACGACCTACCAGGCCCGCAGGCTCGACATCCGCTACCGCACCGAGTCTGGCAAGACGTCACCGGTCGCCACCCTGAACGGCACGCTCGCGACCACTCGTTGGCTCGTCGCGATCTTGGAGACGCACCAGCAGGCGGATGGCTCGGTTCGTGTTCCCGAGGCGCTGCGCCCCTATCTCGGCGGCCTCGACGTGATAGAGCCTGTCGCTTGATGGCTGAACTGAAACAGCCACAGGCCGATCGCTGGCTGATTGCTTTAGATATCGACGGCACCGTGATGCTCGAAGACGGGCAGATCACCGACTCCGTGTATGGGGCAGTTCACCACGCGGTAGGTGCTGGCCATGAGGTGATGCTCGCGACCGGACGTTCCGTCGCGATGACTCTCCCCGTGCTTGACCGACTCGGGATTACCCCCCAATACGTTGTCTGTTCCAACGGTGCGATCACTCTCATGCGTGATGCTGACGCTCCGACCGGATACCGGCGAGTGCAGGTAGATTCGTTCGACCCCACCGAGGTGCTCACCACAGTGCGGGGGAGCCTTCAAAACGCGAGCTATGCGGTCGAAGACGAGACCGGTCTCTATCATTTCTGCGGACAATTCCCGGATGAGGCGCTCAGCGCCACCAGCGTGAAGGTCGAGTTCGAGCAGCTGCTCGGCGTTCCCGCGACGCGCGTAGTCGTCATCTCTCCCGGCCACGACATTGACGACTTCCTTGAGATCGTGGAACAGATGGGGCTGCGCAAGGTCACTTACAACGTCGGCTGGACGGCCTGGCTCGACATTGCGCCCGATGGCGTGAACAAGGCGACCGCACTCGAGCGCGTGCGCGAATGGCAGGGCATCCCGCGCTCGAGAGTCATGGTCGTCGGCGATGGACGCAACGATATCGACATGCTCGAATGGGCCTCCACGGAGGGTCGTGGTGTCGCGATGGGGCAGGCTCCAGACGAGGTGCGGGATGCCGCCAACGAGTTCACAGGCACCGACCTGGACGACGGAGTCGCGAGCATCCTCGCAGCACTTTAACGGCAACATACCGGCATAATCAGACGAGCTCCCGGTTCAGAAATGGCGTTTTCTACGACGGTTTTTCGTCGATTGTCACGGACATACGCCTAACTCCGGTTACAATCGTGCCTTGGGTCTCCGGGAGGGCTGTCCGAGTGGCCGATGGAGCCAGTCTTGAAAACTGGTGGGCAGAAATGTCTCGTGGGTTCGAATCCCACGCCCTCCGCACGTAGTACTTTGCATCATCGTTGGGGAACGAAAGGACGACCTCATGACTGAGCTTCGCCCTCGTTCCGGCAGGGCTTTGCCGCAACCTGTTGTTGCCCGGCACGGCAGGCTGAAGGCGTCGAATCCTTATGTCACGGGCCTGAAGTTCCTCGCGGCCGTAGTTGCTGTAGTGGTGGCCAGCGCGGCGATGATCTCGGTGGTCTCGCTCGAGCAACTGAACAACAACGTCAAAACTGTCAACCTCGTGGGCCAAAGTGACGGCCCGGTGCCGGATCTCGGCTCTTACGAGGGCGGATTCAACGTTCTGGTTGTTGGCAGCGACGTGTGCGAAGACGACTCCGGATGCGACGGCCGCGGTTCCGCAGAGCTTAACGATGTGACCATGCTGCTACACGTTTCAGCAGACCAGACCAACGCCGTCGCCGTGAGCATCCCCCGAGACATGGTCGTTCCGATCCCGTCGTGCCCGAGTCTGAAGGGCAAAGGCAACTCGAGTGCGATGGCGGGCCAACCGATCAACGTCACCCTCTTTTATGGCGGGCTGCCCTGCACAGTTCTCACGGTTAAAGCCCTCACTGGACTCGACATCCAATTCGCGATGGAGGTCAAGTTCACGGGCATCATCAACATCACGAACGCCATCGGTGGGGTTCCCGTCTGTGTGAATGGGCCGATAAATGATCGCTATTCCGGATTCTCCGTGCCTTCGGCGGGTACCTACACACTTGAGGGCCAGCAGGCGCTCGCGTTCCTCCGCACTCGCCACGGGCTCGGCGACGGAAGTGACCTTGGTCGCATCAGCGGACAGCAACTCTTTCTCTCGTCCATGATCAAAACCCTGAGGGAACCGAAGGGGGCGCTGAGCAACCCGATCGAGTTGTACAAGATCGCTTCGGCCGTCAGCGAGAACACCATCGTGTCGAGCAATCTCAAGAATCCGGCCACGCTCGTCTCTATGGCTAACGTGGTGAAAAAGCTTGACCTGAGCAAAGTCGTGTTCGTGCAGTATCCCAGCGTCTACGGCGAGACCGGACTTTACGTGGGGAAGGTGCAGCCGGTGCCCTCCGTCGCGGCGCAACTGATGGCACGGATCAAAGCGGACCAACCCGTTGTGCCCACCGCGACCGGCAAGGGAACAGAAGTCGACGCAGCTGCTCCTGCGACGCCAGGCACGGATGCGTCAGCACCGGCAACGACGCAGCCCGATGTTTCAGACGCGATTGCGGGACTTCAGGGGCAGACCGCGGCGGAATCGACCTGTGCCAAGAAGTTTGTGAACAGGAAGCAATAGTGTTCTCTGGCCTGGGGCGCTAGCTTTTGACGCGGCGCCAAAAGCCCACGAGGGCGGCGCCAGCCTGACCGAGGATGAGCCCAGCAGCAGCCAGGCCGATCACGATGACTCCGATGATGCTTGGATCTAGGCGTGAAAACGACATGGGGGTGCCTGCTTTTCGGGTGGGTAGCGACTTCCAGATCACACCGGGATGGTCGGGTAACTTCCGGTTCTGAAGGTAATTCCGACACTACTGCCGTGGTCATTCGGGCGACAAGCGAGCTCGCCTCCCCAGTCTGGGGGTGGAACGAATCGGCTATGGCAAAATGCTCCGCTATGATTGCTGACGAGCAACTGGGAGCTGTCGCATAGTTCGGCCTAGTGCACCACCCTGCTAAGGTGGAGTACCCGTAAGGGTACCGTGGGTTCAAATCCCACCGGCTCCGCCAAGTTAGTCACGTTGAAACCCCCGGCAAGCGAAAGCTGCCCGGGGGTTTCGTTTTGCCCTTTCTGGGTGCCTGGGTTGCGGCTTATAGGCAAGAAATAGTGGATGGTGTGGGCGTGTCATCCGCGTCCTGCCCAGCCTGAGCGGTGCCAGAGTCCTTCCTCGGCGCTGAGGCCGGTGTCATAGAGTGCGGGTCCGATCGGTTC
>JBDTAD010000271.1:0-2888 GCA_039924815.1 Lacisediminihabitans sp. | reverse complement strand
GAACTCCGCGCCACTGCTGTGCCATTTAGAAACCTTCTACTCGTAATACTGACGTGACAGAACTCACAACGTCGCTCGCCTCGAGAGCTGCGACCGTTGCGGACAAATCTGATTCGGATGCCTTGTGGGTGCCAATCACAAGGGTAGCGGTGGCCGCGCCATCGCCTTCACTCACCGTGCGCACCGACTGCTCGACGGTCTCGACCGAGACGCTGTGCTCACTGAACAGTGTGGCGACCGCGGCCAGTACACCCGGCTGGTCGATCACGCTGAGGGTGATCTGGTAGCGGGTCGTGATGCGTGAAATCGGCAGAATAGGTAGTTTCGCGTGCGTGGACTCCGCGACTCCCGGCCCGCCAATAACGTGGCGCCGCGCTGCCGAGACGACGTCCCCGAGCACTGCGGATGCTGTCTCCTTACCTCCTGCGCCTGCGCCGTAGAACATGAGGTCGCCCGCGGCTTCAGCCTCGACGAACACGGCGTTCTTCGCACCGCGCACCGCCGCAAGGGGATGGTCGCGGGGAACGAGGGCCGGGTAGACCCTGGCCGAGACTCCCTCTTCGCCGGTCACGGCATCCGTCAACCGTTCGCTAATCGAGAGCAACTTGACCACGTATCCGGCCTTGCGTGCCTCGTTGATCTGCTGCAGCGTGACCGAGGTGATGCCCTCGCGATGAACCTTCTCGATCGGCACGCTGGTGTGAAACGCGAGACCCGCAAGGATCGCGGTCTTCTGCGCCGCGTCGTAGCCCTCGATGTCTGCCGAGGGGTCGGACTTCTCGGCATAGCCGAGCTCCGTTGCGGTCGCCAACGCCTCTTCGAGGCTCTCCCCGGCGGTGTCCATGCGGTCGAGGATGAAGTTGGTCGTGCCGTTGACGATTCCGAGGATGCGCTTAATCCGATCGCCGGCGAGGCTATCGTGCAGCGGCCGGATGATGGGAATCGCACCGGCAACCGCAGCCTCGTAGTAGAGCTGGGCACCCACCTGCTCCGCCGCTTCGAACAGTTCCTGGCCGTGGGTGGCGAGAAGCGCTTTGTTGCCGGTAATGACATCTGCGCCGGAGTTGAGCGCCTGCAGAATGTAGCTTCGGGCCGGCTCGATGCCGCCTATGAGTTCGATGACGATATCAGCACCGAGAATGAGCGGCTCCGCGTCGGTCGTCAAGAGCTCTTGCGGAATGTGTGCCGTTCGCACCGCATTGGGGTTGCGCACCGCGACACCGACGAGTTCGAGGCCCGCGCCGGCGCGCTGGGCGAGCTCGTCACCGTGCTGCAACAGAAGGGATGCCACTTGGGCGCCGACCGAGCCAGCCCCCAGCAGGGCGACTCGCAAATTGCGGTACTCGATCATGGTGTGTCTTCTTTCTGAAGCCCTGCGTCTCGTGAAAGCAGGTCAGCTTCGGTTTCGCCACGCACAATAACGCGCGCCGTTCCATTGAGTACGGCCACAACGGGTGGCCTTCCGAGGTAGTTGTAGTTGCTCGCGAGCGACCAGCAGTATGCGCCGGTCGCCGGCACTGCGAGCAGGTCATCTGGCCGTACATCGCCAGGCAGATAATCGGCGTGCACGACGATGTCGCCGCTCTCGCAGTGCTTGCCAGCGATGCGCACGAGGGCCGGGTTGGCATCCGAAACACGGCTGGCAATCCGCACCGAGTAGTCGGCCGCGTACAGCGCGGGACGCACGTTGTCGCTCATACCTCCGTCAACGCTCACGTACTTTCGGATGGCACTGCCGCCTTCGACCGATACCTCAACGTCTTTGACCGTGCCCACTGTGTACAGCGTGGTGGTGGATGGACCAACGATGGTTCGCCCCGGCTCGACGGCGATCGCAGGAACCGGGATGCCCAGCCGCGCGCACTCGGCCGCCACGATATCTGCGAGGCTGGCCGCGATCTCCTGAAGCTGCATCGCGACATCGACACTCGTGTAGGCGATGCCGAAGCCACCGCCGAGGTTGAGCTCGGGGATGGGCCCGCCCGCCAGGAGACTCGCGTGCAGGGTCAACAGCCTGGAGGCCGCCTCCGCGAAACCATCCGAGCCGAAGATCTGAGATCCGATGTGGGAGTGCAGGCCGCGGAACTCGAGCGATGGGTGGGCGCGGATGTCGGCGACCGCGTCCGCAGCATCGCTAAGCGCGATTCCGAACTTTTGGTCTTCGCGCGCCGTCGCCAGGTACTCGTGCGTGTGTGCGTGCACACCGCTGTTCACACGCAGACGCACCTGCTGCACCACGCCGTGGCGCAGCGCGGCCGCGGCGATCCGCTCAATTTCGATGGTGCTGTCAATGACGAGCACGCTGACGCCCGCCGCAACCGCACGATCGATCTCCGCCAGGGACTTGTTGTTGCCGTGAAAGCCGAGTCTGGACGGCGCGACGCCCGCGGCGAGTGCCACCGCGAGCTCGCCTCCGCTGCACACGTCGATGTTGAGGCCAGCGTCGATGACCCACCGCGCCACCTCGGCGCTGAGGAAGGCCTTGCCCGCGTAGTAAACCTTGGCGGAGGAGCCGATGCGAGCGAATTCTCGGGAGAACGCTTCGTGCGCTGTGTTGGCGCGACTGCGCACATCCGCCTCGTCAATCACATAGAGCGGAGTGCCGAACTTTAGGGCGAGCGCAACGGCGTCGACCCCCGCGATCTCGATCCGACCGGAGACGTCACGGGACGCGTTCTGCGACCACACCGTCGGGGTGAGGGCGTTGGCGTCTGCGGGGTGGGCTAGCCACTCCGGGGCGAGCGGGTTGAAAGTCAAAGGGGAACCTCACGGGAGTCTGCGGATGTAGCGATGCGAACCTGGCACGGTTCCTGAAGTCCCCTGAATCTTATTACGAGACCCGCGTGGAGCCCGGATCGAGCCGGCGAATATTACTTCGTGGCCGGACA
>JBDTAD010000270.1:0-1666 GCA_039924815.1 Lacisediminihabitans sp. | reverse complement strand
CGTCACCTGGGCGCCCCTTACGGCGAGTGCCTGACGAATTCTGTCGCTGCTGCGACGATCCGCTGTCGCGCTGCTGCGTGCCGTTGGTTCGCCGACGTTTGCGCTGGCCGGGCTCGGCCTGTCCCGATTGTGCGCGCTCTTGGGCCAAAGTGATTCTCCTAGCGCCGGGTGTGGACCGGCGCGGGTGCTATGCGGGTGAGCCATCCGAGCGGTGGTCGGGCTGACGACACCGACCCGAGTTGTCCAGACCCAATCGCGATGCGATTGGTGGGCTCAGCCGATGCTGAACCAGATTCTACGCCGAAACCACCGACAACGGGTGTCGGAAGTGCATCACACGCGCTTTTCGTCGTCAATAACCTTGATCAGGATGCCCGCCGCAAGAAACACGATCGCCGCGATGTACTGCAATCCGAGCCACAGGTCGGGCTGGCCGAGGTCGATGGGAAGCACCGGATTCCACAGCACGGCGATCGGCACCAGGCCGATGATCCACCACCACTGTCGCGCCTGCCACGCGAAAACCACGACGATCAGCGCGAGGATAGACACGACGTACCGAACTATGACGAAGCCGCCGTCGTCGATCACCGCGACCCCGATGAGAAGTGCGATGACGGCGAGGATCGCCGGCGCAAGGGCCGTGCGGCGGGTGCGAGTCGGGTAGGTGGCACTCATCGCCTACGAGCCTAACCGGTGCGGCCTTCCCGCGGCACAGCGGCGGTACTACCCTTTAGCGCGACCGTGAGGCAGAGGCCTAGGCTGAGGCCATGTCCCTCAACCAGAACTTCGCCGGACCTGCAGCGAGGCGTGGGCGGCTCGACGGCGCTGATCGCGCGCTCGACACACTCGTGGGCCTGGTGATCCTTGTCGTGGAGTTGCTCATCGGCTTCCTCGTTGTCTACGCGCTCTACCTCTTCGGTGTGGGCGGCGGCGACTCCAGTGGGGTGACCGACAATCTCGAAGGCGGTTTCGCCTTCGCTCTCGTCGGCACTGTCGCCGCTGTGGCGGTCACGACCCTGGTCTACCTCGTGCGATTGGCACGCGCACGGCGCAGTTGGAGCTCGCCGCTCTGGGGGCTCATCCTGCTCTCGGTTGCCTGCATCGTGGGCTACTTCATCATGCAGAGCTAGAGATATCCAGGGGATACAGTCGGATGATGACCACCGCCGCTGCGCCCAAAGGTGGGGCCCTCGCCAACCTGCGCGAGCTGGTCAGAATTCCGACGGTGTCACACCTCGAGACGACTAGCACCGACTGGACGCAGTTCGATAATTTCATCGCCGCTGTCGCGCGCCTCTACCCGCTCGTTCACTCTGCGCTGAAGCTGGAGATCGTGTGCGGCTACACGATGCTGTTTCATTGGGCCGGGCGCTCGGCCGGCCACCCCGCCGTGCTGATGGGGCATTACGACGTAGTCGCTGCGGAGGATGACGGCTGGGAGCATCCGCCGTTTGCCGCCGACCTCACCGGTGCCGGGGCCGAACAACTGATCTGGGGGCGCGGCACGCTCGACGATAAGGGTGCGGTCGCGGCAATTCTCGAAGCTGTCGAGCTGCAGCTCGCGGCGGGGCTGAGGCCGGAACACGACATCTACCTGAGCTTCGGCCACGATGAGGAGACCGCCGGCACGGGAGCAGCGGCAGTCGTTGCGCTATTGGGGGGT
>JBDTAD010000269.1:0-7636 GCA_039924815.1 Lacisediminihabitans sp. | reverse complement strand
CACAACTGCGTAAACCACTTGGTAACCCTAACTATGTGAGAGAAGTCTCTTGGCGCAGAACAGCGGGCTTAGCCCAGCACACACCAAGGGTCAATACTACTCGAAGAATCTCGAACCGGTCAAACCTTGACCTGAGTGGCGGCTGCCACACGATGTGCGGAGTGCCTGACAACCCAGATCCACGTCAAGACTAAGGGCAAACCGATCAGCAGCAGTGCAGCGCCTCGCGATGCAGCGCTAAACCGGCCTTATCAATTTCCAGCCTGTCTAGAATTCGACTATGACCGTGCTCATCGACCAACCTATCTGGCCGGCGCATGAGACGCTGTGGTCACACCTGGTCAGTGACAGTTCCCTGGAGGAATTGCACGCGTTCGCTGTGGCAGCACGGTTGCCCGCCCGAAGCTTCGACCTAGATCACTACGATGTGCCAGCCCAACGCTACGACGCGCTGGTCGCGGCCGGAGCAGAACCGGTCAGCATCCGCGGTCTAGTCACACGGCTGCAAGCAAGCGGATTGCGGGTCTCCCAGCGTGAACGCCGAAGCACTCAGCCGGGAGACCCGCACGGGCACTAGCTTGCGGTCCCGTCACCGTGCGTCGTCACTGTGCCCTGACTGGATGCGCGCCGCGACGTACGCGAGCGCCCCTGGCCAGGGAGCTTGGGCTCCGGCAGAGCATCAAGCACGGAATCGAGGATCTGTTCGGCATCGTGGGTACTGATTCTGCGGCTCGTGCGCGTGCTCTTTTTCACCGGGATGTCCAGGATCGCGATGGCACTCTCTGCCGCAATCGATGCGGATTCCATCTGAGATGCCGCAACATCCGGACTCTGCACTGCGGCAGTGTCTGTGGCAGTGTCTGCGGGCTCTGACGTGGGCGCAGTCTGCTGGGGAGCGGACTTCTCTCCCTGATCGCTGGATTCAGCCGAGACGGCATGGGCTGCGCCGTCTGCGTCTGGCGTGTGCGGAATCGTGCTCGCGGCGATCTGAGCGAGAGCACTCTTCACGTCCTCGGTGATGGCGTGCGTGACGCCGTTTCCGCTTTTCGGCTGTGAACCGCCGCGACCAGAGTCTCCCCCGTTGCCGCCGTTGCCACCGTTGCCGTTGCCCTTGCCACGCCCGCGCCGCTGCTCTGGCTGCGCGGTCTGCCGATGCTTGTTGACCGGATCGTGACGCACGATGACGCCGCGTCCCGCACAGACCTCGCACGGCTCGCTGAATGACTCCAGCAGGCCGAGGCCGAGCTTCTTGCGAGTCATCTGCACGAGCCCGAGCGAGGTGACCTCGGCCACCTGATGCTTAGTGCGGTCGCGGCTCAGGCACTCGACGAGTCGGCGCAACACAAGATCACGGTTGGACTCGAGCACCATGTCGATGAAGTCGACCACGATGATTCCACCGATGTCACGCAACCTCAGTTGGCGCACGATCTCTTCCGCGGCTTCGAGGTTGTTCTTGGTGACGGTCTCTTCGAGGTTGCCGCCGGAACCGACAAACTTGCCGGTGTTGACGTCAACGACCGTCATGGCCTCGGTGCGGTCGATGACGAGTGAACCGCCAGAGGGCAGCCAGACCTTTCGGTCAAGCGCCTTCTCGATCTGCTCCGAAATACGGTACTCGTCGAAGGAATCCGCCGTACCCTCGTACTTCTCGATGCGATCGATGAGGTCGGGAGCCACCTGGCTCAGGTAGCCAGAGATCGTGCTCTCCGCATCCTCACCATCGATGACGAGCTTGTGGAAGTCTTCGTTGAAGACGTCGCGCACAATCTTGACCAACAGGTCTGGTTCGCTGTGCAGCAGGGCGGGAGCCTGCACGGTCTCGAGCGTTTTGCTGATCTCGGCCCACTGAGCGGTGAGACGGCTCACGTCGAGCGTGAGCTGTTCCTCGGTCGCACCCTCTGCCGCCGTGCGTACGATGACACCAGCGTGCTCTGGGATGACCTCCTTGAGGATCTTCTTGAGGCGAGCGCGCTCGGTATCTGGCAGCTTGCGCGAGATCCCATTCATTGATCCGTTGGGCACGTAGACGAGATAGCGGCCGGGGAGAGAAACCTGGCTGGTGAGCCTGGCTCCCTTGTGTCCGACCGGATCCTTGGTCACCTGCACCAGCACCTTGTCGCCGGGCTTCAGCGCCAGCTCGATGCGGCGCGCCTGACTCTTGCCCTCGCTCGAGTTCTCGGCTGCAGCATCCCAGTCGACCTCGCCGGAATAGAGCACAGCGTTGCGGCCGCGCCCGATGTCGACGAAAGCCGCCTCCATGCTGGGCAGCACATTCTGCACGCGCCCGTAGTAGACGTTGCCGATGAGCGATGCTTCCTGAGATTTGGCAACGTAGTGCTCGACGAGCACCCCATCTTCGAGAACACCGATCTGGATGCGGTTGATCTTGGATCGCACCACCATGACGCGATCGACGCTTTCGCGACGGGCGAGGAACTCCGCCTCGCTGATCACGGGGCGACGGCGCCCGGCATCCCGGCCGTCACGGCGACGCTGCTTCTTCGCCTCGAGCCTGGTCGATCCGCGCACGCGCTGGGGCTCATTGCTCGGCTCGGCCTGTTTGCGTGGCGTACGCACCTTGACGACAGTGTTCGGCGGCGTGTCGTCGCCATCCGCTTGGTCATCCTCGCCGCTGCGGCGACGAGCGCGACGGCGCACTGTGGGCGAATCGCCGTCATCGTGGTGATCATGACCGTCACGAGAGGGCTGGCGTTCGGGGAGAACGGGAAGATCCGGCGCCTGGAACACTAGCGAGGTGGTCGCGCGCGCCTTCTGCGCGGTGTCGGATGAGTCTGCCTTCGAGGAACGATCGCGAACGGTCTTCTCCACCGGATCAATGGCAGGCTCGTTGCCGATCGCCGGCTCCGCGCTCAGAAGCTTCGCCGACGCTGATGCCGTAGCCGCGCGCTTGGCAGGTGCCTTGCGCTGCGCAGCTTCACCAACCTTCGGGGCTTCGACCGTAGCTACCGCCTCCGTGGTCGCGTCGGCCTTGAGGCTGGGCGCTTTGCTCTGAGGCTCAGCAGTCGACTTCTCGACGCTCGGCTTCTCAGCTACCGGACTCTCTGGTGCAACAACAGGTGCGTCCACTGCTTTTTTGCGTGAGCCGAATAGTCGGCCCCGCCTCCTGCCAGTGTCGTGGCTGCCTGCAGTCTCTTCGTTTTTATCCACCATTGCTGGTGCACTCCTAGCCCGGTGCGGGAATCCGCGCTACCCCGCCGGGTACTCTCTCGTGCGGCTCTTCACCTGGGTGAATCCCCGCTAATCCTTGACGTTGCCAAACCTGCAAAGCACCGTTCCGCTGCATGCGGTGTGCATTGTCCTCTGGTTCTTTTCGTCTTCTTCGTTATTCCTCGGAACTTGCTATCCGACGCGTTCTGCGATGTGACACTCGTTCTCCAGCGCGCTTTGCGCCCACCGTGCTCTCTGTAAAGCACCGTGTCTGAACCTTGTGTCGCATCCTCGCGGCCCGGTTTTATACCCGGTAAGCATTCTTGGCGTTGCTCCGAGCGCGGCTCGGGCAACTGAGTTGATTATCGCACGCATTCCCAGCATCACAGTATTGACACCATGCAATAATCCGAGAGTGACTCCAATTGACACGCAGACCCGCCCACAGCGAGCCGCGGTTTTCCTTTCCATCGCAGCCGGACTCGGGGTGCTGGTCTCGTTTGTGGCCACCGCGCTCGCCTTTGCTGGCATTGAGGCCGCAGGTAAGAGCGCGGCACTCATTGGCGCGGACAATGAGCTCGGGTATCCGGCATCCGGCTTCGCGCTTATAGTCTTCGCGCTAATTCTCGCTATCGCCGTCGCCGAGCTCGCAGGCGCGGTGCTCAGCGATGGATGGCGCGTCGCCATCGTGGCAGTGCTGGCAATCGGTGTCATGGTCGAGATCTGGGTGCTGTATCTGGCGTTCGTGGGGTCATCCGTCACAGCATTGCTCGTGCTGCAGTTCGTGCTCATGGCGGCGGCGTTCGTTCTGGCCCTTGTCTTTATGCCTCGCGGCCGCACCGACTTTGGTCTTGGGCTCTTTCTCACAGTCGCAGGAGTTGGGGGCTTTTTTGCCGCTATGCGTCTCACCGTGGACAAAGTCGGCACCTTCATCGATCCGACGACCGCGCCCAGCTGTAACGTCAGCGTGCTCGTGCAGTGCGGCAAGAACCTCGAGTCGTGGCAAGGTTCGGTCTTCGGCTTTCCGAACCCACTGCTCGGTATTGGCGGCTGGCTTGCGGTCATTGCGGTCGGAATCATGGTGCTGAGCGGACTGAAATTCAGTCGCTGGTTCTGGATCACCTTCAACGTTGGCATCGCCGGCGCACTGGCCTTGGTCTGCTGGCTTATCTACCAGAGCATTTTCGCGCTCGCCACCCTCTGCCCCTGGTGCATGGCAACGTGGGCGGTCACCATTCCCTCGTTCTGGCTCGTCACCCTGTACAACCTCAAGCACGGACAAATCCCCGTGCCTCAGCGGGCGCGTACGTTCTTTGCAGCCGCCTACGGATGGGTGGGCATCCTGACGTTCACGAGTTATGTCGTGGTATTTGTCATTGCCCAGCTCCAACTCGATGTGATCCACCACTGGTAGGTACCGGCCTCTAAGCTGATTCACGGGTGTCCGTCAGGGTCCACCTGAGATTATTTTCGTGCGCCACTCGAAACAATTCTCCACAGAAAGCGAAGGACAAGCCAGATGGCAACACCCGGCAACAGCAACACACCTGGCAAGAAAGACCGTCGCGAGGCAGCGCGCGAGAAAGCGCGTCAGGACCGTGAGATCGAGCGCAAACGGACCCGCCGCAATAGATTCTTCCTCCAGGGCGGAGTCGGGATCGCGGTGATCGCGATCGCAGCGATCGTGATGCTCGTGATCGTTAACCAGCCGAAGCCAGTCGAACTCTCGACGAACCAGGCTGGCCCGGCGAACATGATCAGCGACGGACTTCTCTTAGTCGGCAACACAACGACCGCAGTGAAGACACCCGCTATCAAAGCGGGCGGGAAGCCTGTACCCACGGATCCCTCGAAGTACTCCAAGACGGTGAATATTGTCACCTACGTCGACTTACAGTGCCCTGTCTGTCAGGCTTTTGAGGCAACCAATGGAGCGCAGATCAAGTCGTGGGTAGACAGTGGCATCGCCTCGGTTGAAATACACCCCATCTCAATACTCGATCCATCGTCGCTCGGGAATGCCTATGCGACTCGGGCCGCGAACGCTGTCGCCTGCGTCGCCAATGACGAGCCGGACAAGTTCTACGCGGTCATCCAGTCTCTCTTCGAAAACCAGCCCGCAGAGAAAACGCCGGGGCGAAGCGACGCGCAAATACTCAGCGTGCTCAAGGGCGCGGGTGCCAGCAGCGCCGACATCACCAAGTGTGTGACCACCCAACGTTTTGCCAATTGGGTAGCAGCCGGGACCTCACGAGTGGGGAGCACCCCTTTTCCCAACACCGTGACCCCATCGACACTCAAAGGAACTCCGACTGTTTTCGTTGACGGCCAGCAGTACACCGGTGCTGTCGATGACGCAGCGGCATTCGCATCCTTCGTTCAAGGCATCGCCAAGGCGAAGTAGCCCTAACGCAGTTCGGCCGGTCAGACGAAACTCTGCCCGGCCAAATTGCTTTTAACGAAGAATCAGGCGAACCAGAGCGCCAGTTCGCGCGCAGCGGATTCTGGTGAATCTGAGCCGTGCACGAGGTTCTGTTGCACCTTGAGTCCCCAGTCACGGCCGAGATCGCCGCGGATGGTTCCCGGCGCAGCCGTGGTCGGATCGGTCGTGCCCGCGAGCCAGCGGAAGCCTTCGATGACACGGTTACCGGCGACGCGGAAGGCCACGATGGGGCCGGATTCCATGAACTCAATAAGCGGTTCGTAGAACGGCTTGCCCTCGTGCTCTGCATAGTGAGCACCGAGCAGATCGCGGTCGGCTTGCACGAGCCGCACATCCACGAGCTGGTATCCCTTCGCCTCGATACGACGCAAGATCTCGCCGGTCAGGTTTCGTGCAACGCCATCCGGCTTCACGAGTACCAGGGTCTCTTCAACTGCAGCGGTCATTTTTGCTCCTCAGCGTGGGTGGGCGTTGTGATGGTGGAAGGTTCGGCGCGCAGTGCGGCATTGCGGCGATCGAGGCGCACGCCCGTGACGAAGCAATAGACCCAGATCGCTACGAAGCAGGCTCCAATAAAGAACATGAGTGGCAACAGGAACCCCAGGGCGATGAGGCCAGCTTGGAGCACCCAACCGAACCACAGAGAGGCGCGGAAGTGCAGCATCCGCCCGACCGCGAGAAGGAGGACGACAACGACAGCGCCCCCGCCAAAAGCCACCGCGGCCGGCAGTAGATCAAACCGGAAAATGGCGAGTGCGACGAAGAACATCAGCACCGCCTCGAGCCCTAGCGCGATCGACAGGAGTGATTCCGTTGCTGAGCGCTGCCGCCGGACTCGAGGCGCCACGGGCACCTGCGCGGGCTCACTCAACGTTTCCAACCCTGTACCTCGGCCAGCACTAGCGCGTCGCCGATCATCGTGATGGAACCCGTCACCAGCACCGCACGGCGTGGCGCAGCGGCTGCCCACTCCCTGGCCTCGTCCAGCGCTGACTCCAGATCGTCGAACTCATGGCTTACGCCGGTCGCGGTGAGTTCAGCAACCAGTTCTTCCAGTCGGTCAGCGGGAATCGCGCGCTCGGAACTCGACTGCGTGACCATGAACCTCGTGGCAACCGGGGCGAGCGCCCCGACGATGCCCCGCGCATCCTTATCTGCCAAAACTCCCAGCACAATCGTGATTTCGTCAAAGGTGAAGTAGCTGTCAATCGCCTTAGCAAGAGCTTTAGCTCCGTGCGGATTGTGCGCCGCGTCAATGATGACGGTCGGCTCGATACCAATCACCTGAAGCCGACCGGGCGAGGTAGCCGTAGCCATTCCCTCCTCGACAACGTCTTGCGCGAGAGGCTGGGTGCCCCCGCCGATGAAGGCTTCCACCGCGGCGATCGCTACGGCGGCGTTCTGCGCCTGATGATCGCCAAACAAGGGCAAGAAGAGATCTCTGTACGTGCCCGCGAGCCCCTGTACCGCGATGACCTGCCCGCCCACAGCGACGGTGTTACTGAGCACAGAAAACGCGGTGCCCTGCACCGCGAGGGTGGACTCTGTGAGCTCTGCGGCGCGCGTCAGCTCGGCGAGGGCTTCCGGCGACTGCACGGCAGAGACTACGGTCGCTGCGGGCTTGATGATGCCGGCCTTGGTCCTTGCGATCTCGGCGACCGTGCTCCCAAGTCGCTTCGTGTGGTCAAGCGCAATGGGCGTAAAGACTGCCACCTGGCCATCGCCAACGTTCGTGGAGTCCCACTCGCCACCCATCCCGACCTCGATGACAGCGACGTCGACCGGGGCATCCGCGAAGCTTGCGAACGCGAGCGCGGTGAAGGCTTCGAAGAACGTGAGGTGAGGCTCGCCCGTAGCGTCCAGCTCAGCATCCACCATCGCAACGTAGGGCTGGATGTCCTGCCAGTTGTTCACGAGACCCTCGTTGGAGATCGGCTCCCCGTCTATCATGATGCGCTCATTCAGGCGCACAAGGTGCGGACTCGTGAGCAGTCCGGTGCGCAGGCCCGAAGCCCGCAAAAT
>JBDTAD010000268.1:0-3867 GCA_039924815.1 Lacisediminihabitans sp. | reverse complement strand
TCGTGCCCGGTTACCTCGGTTACGTTGGCGGATTCGCGGGCAACGGAGAGAAGCGCGACCGACGTCGACTGCTGCTCGGGGTCGCACTCTTCGTGCTCGGCTTCACCGTGGTCTACGTCACTCTGACGCTCCTCTTCGCCACAGCTGGACTCCTGCTAATTCCGTGGATGAGTCTCATCACCCGTGTCGTCGGCGTGGTCGTGATCGTGATGGGGTTGGTCTTCATCGGCCAGTTCACCTTCTTGCAGCGCAGTTTTAAACCTCAGTGGCGGGTTGCGACCGGCCTCGGCGGTGCCCCGCTGCTCGGTGTGGTCTTCGGTCTCGGTTGGGCCCCCTGCATGGGGCCTACTTTGGTGGCAGTGCTTGGCCTCAGCCTGGGTAGCGGCTCCCCGGGACGTGGCGTGCTGCTTGGTCTCGTGTTCTGCCTGGGGCTCGGGATTCCGTTCCTTTTGGTGGCTCTCGGGCTCAACTGGGTCACCGGATCTGTCGCCTGGCTCAAGCGGCACATCCGTCTTATCAATATCATCGGAGGAGCGCTGCTCATCGCCGTAGGCCTGCTCATGGTGAGCGGTATCTGGAGCAGCTTCATCTCACACCTTGGATCGGTAATTCCCGGTTATGTCTCGCCCCTCTGATCACTTCGACTCGCCGGCACCGAGAAAAGAAGACGTTGCCCTCGCCAAACTTGGATTCGTCGGCTACAGCCGATTCATCTGGCGGCAACTCACCAGCATGCGCACGGCGCTGCTTTTGCTACTGCTGCTGGCCATCGCTGCGGTGCCCGGATCGCTCTTTCCGCAGCGTAGCGCCGACCCGAACGGGGTCACCCAATACTTTGCGAGCAACCCGAGCTCGGCGCCGATTCTCGACAAGTTCCAACTCTTCGACGTCTACACCTCGGTGTGGTTCTCGGCCATCTACCTGCTCTTGTTTATCTCGCTTATTGGCTGCGTCATCCCGCGCACGACTCACCATCTGAAATCGCTGCGTTCGCAGCCCCCGAAGACTCCGGCGCGTCTGGAGCGGCTCAGCGCTTTCGCGTCTTTCGACCTGCCCGCGGGCGAGACGGATGCCACGGGCGCCCCGTTCACTGCAGCCTCGGTGATCGAGTCTGCGCGCGCGGTTCTGCGCAAGTCGCGCTACCGCGTGCGCCTGTTTGAGGGCAAAGAGCTCTCGGCCTCTGCGGAGCGCGGCTACCTGCGCGAGACCGGCAACCTGGTGTTTCACGTGGCCCTGCTCGGCATACTGATTGCCGTCGGCGTCGGCGGCAGCATCGGCTATACCGGCCAAAAGGCGGTCGTCGTTGGGCAGTCCTTCGTCAACGTGCGCAGCGCCTTCGACTCCTTCAACCCCGGGCGGTTGTTCAGCGATGACTTCCTGCAGCCCTATCGCTTGGTCGTGAACTCCTTCGAGGCCCAGTACGAAGAGAAGAACATGAATGCCCTTGGGGCACCGATCGATTACACGGCGAACCTCACCAGTTACGGACCGCATGACTCCGGCACGAAGCAGGTCCTCAAGGTCAATGATCCGCTGCGCCTCGGCGGCAACGACATCTACCTGCTCGGTAACGGGTATGCGCCAACGGTGACCGTGCGGGACGCCGGGGGCAAGGTCGTCTTCACCGACGACATCCTGTGTCTTCCTCAGGACGCCAACCTCACCTCGCTCTGCACCATCAAGGTGCCGGACGGGTTGAAGAAGCAGCTCGGCATGCAGGGTTTCTTCTACCCGACCGCGAGTCCCCTCGACTCCGGAGCATTCACCTCTGTGCACCCGGGCCTCGGCAATCCGATGCTCACTTTGCGCGTGTACGCGGGAGATCTCGGTATCAACAAGGGCGTCCCGAAGTCCGTATATTCGCTCGACCCGGCCGGGATGACGCAGATTGCGGGCGGTACGGCCACGACCCCCGCGCTTCAGCTCAAGCCTGGCGAGACCGCGAAGCTCCCCGGCGGATACGGCTCGATCACCTTCGAGAATTCGTCGCCGAAAGCCGCGACCAACGACCTCACCAAGAGCGTCAAGCGTTTCGTCACTCTCGATGTGCACAGCGATCCGACCCAAGGATGGGTGCTGATCTTCGCCATTCTGGTCGTTGCCGGGCTGCTCACCGCACTCTTTGGTCCCCGCCGCCGGGTCTGGGTCAAGGTGATCGAGCGTGAAGATGGCGGCTTGCGGATCGAATACGCCGGGCTGGCGCGCGGTGAAGACCCAGGGCTAGACGGTGCGGTAGCCGAAGTCGCTCGCAGACATGCGCGGCATCTCGGGCTTAGGCTGTCACGGTGACCGATACGCTCTCGCTTTACTCTCTGGTACTCATCTACTCGGCGATGGCCGTGTACCTCTTCGCCTTCATCGCGTTCACCCTTGACCTGGCAAAACGCACCGCGGGAGTACCCGCTGCCGCTGCTGCCGCTCCTGCGCGCGTGGGAGTGCTCACTCGGGCTGGCGGCACCACTGCGACTCTTGAGCGACTGGATGAAGCTCCACCGCTGGCCCCGCGCCACAGCAGCCGCTTCGAGCGGGTTGCCTACGCGCTGACGATCCTCGGCTGGTTGCTGCACGTGGCCGGAACAGTGCTGCGTGGAGTAGCGGCCGACCGGGTGCCGTGGGCCAACATGTTCGAGTTCTCGCTCACCGCATCCGCCATCATCGTGGGTGTCTTCATCTTCGTGCAGTTCTGGGTCGAGTTGAAGTTCCTCGGTGCGTACATCACCGGCTTCGGGCTGATCACGCTTGGTGTGGGAACCGTCAACTTCTACGTGCCCGTGGTTCCGCTCGCGCCAGCGTTGCAGTCGTACTGGCTCGTCATCCACGTATTTGTTGCGACGCTCGGCACCGCGTTCTTCGCGATCGGTGGTGGGCTGTCCATCATTCAGCTGGTGCAGGCCAGACATGAGGCCGGCAAGTTCGACACGGTGAAGTTCCTTACAACGCTGCCGACGGCTGAGCGGCTCGAAAATCTCGCCTACCGAGTGGTCGTGGTCGGCTTTGTCTTCTGGACCTTCACTCTCATCGCGGGGTCGATCTGGGCAGAGCACGCTTGGGGCCGTTACTGGGGATGGGATACCAAGGAGGTCTGGACCTTCATCATCTGGACCATCTTTGCCGGTTACATTCACGCCAGGGCCACACGCGGCTGGCGCGGCTCGCGTTCGGCCTGGCTCGCGATCATCGGCTTCAGCGCCGTGTTGTTCAACTTCACCATCGTGAACCTGTTCTTCCACGGCCTGCACGCCTACTCAGGGCTTCCGTCCTGAGCTAGTAACCACCTGGGTGCCCGGGCCGTTGGGTGCGGCTTCTGATCGTGCGCTGTTGGCTTGCCGTCGCGCCGGGTCGTCCCGAGCGTCGCTGTCGCCGAACCCGTCCGCCGCGCTCTGCGCCCGGGTGGTGTTCGTAACTCAGGCAGTCTGTGACGGACGCGCCGCCGAGGCCCGCGGGAGCGGCGTGGGAAGTCGCGCCCGCGCCGTTGTGCAGGAGTTATGAATGGCGCGATCGCGTCGGGGGTCGGCCCGCAACCGTCACAGATCAGGGTCTCAACGATTCACTTCAGCAGGGCGAGGCAGCGTTCCAGCCGGGCGAGCCACCACGCGGTGCGCTCAACGGATGCTGCGTAGCGGTCGAGCAACTCCGGCGAGGGCTCGACGCGGCGGACCGCGACGCTGCCGCCCGAGGGCATGAGCGGCTCGGCCACGACATCCGCTGCCAGGAGCGCCGCTGTGCCGAGTCCGCAGTCGTAGTCGAGTTCGGGGATGCTCGCGGCGAGGTGCAGTCCCATCGAGAGACCGACCGAGGTCTCGATGGCGCTCGAGACCACCACGGGCAGCCCTGCCTCGGCCACGATCCGCAGGGCCGCACGGTTGC
>JBDTAD010000267.1:0-6034 GCA_039924815.1 Lacisediminihabitans sp. | reverse complement strand
CAGCTTCCATCGAGCGGCCGTGTTCGGCGGCTTGGATGCGCAGGCGCGCCTTTACGTCTTCGTCCAGGTCTCGAATCATTAACGTAGCCATCAGTTTCTCCTGCTCTGCGTATGCTTGCAATGCTATCATTGATAGCAAACCAAGATCTATGCCACGAGCACCACCCGAATTCTGCACAATCGGCCTGTCTCCTCGGAGCCTGCCGCGAATCACACGGCTAAGAGGCTGGCAAGATCCACCGGGCCTGCTAAGCCGGCACTAGACCGAGGCGGGCACACAGCTTGACTAGTTTGCGGGCGCCCGCAATCCGGACCTCTTCAAAGGCTGCCCGGCTGCGGTCTCTAACTACCCCACTACTCGCGTCGTTCCATCCGTCAATCTCGATGACGTTACTCTGGAGATCACACGTCAAGAGACATCGGCACAACGAAAAAGCGGCAGCGCGCCACCGAATGCTCACCACTTATCGACGTTTAGTCTTGACATCGAAAGTGGACCCCCAGAGGAGCGAAATAAAGGTCAGAGCGAAAGCTGTAATCGCCCTCGCTGGAGCGGCGCTCGTGATCGCAACCATGCCTGCGACGGCCCAAGCTTCAACGCCAACAGCCCCGCAGGCCGTCGCTCCGCGGAGTGCAACCGTGAACACGAATATTACCAATGGCATGGTGATCGAAACAAAAGCTCGTTTCGTCTTGGACGATAGCCCACCCGCTCGTCCGAAGTAGCTTGGCAAAACCAGACCGATCGCCAAAGCTCAAACCCCGGAAGTCCGCGGTCCGGGCGTGGCAATTTGTCCGAAATAGCGTGGTACGTGACACCTTGTCACGAGCCACCATTGTTCGGACTTTCGCCACCCAGTTCGGACACAGGTTCACTTGTGCGGCGACTCACCCGCACTTCGGCTGGCCCGCTCGAAGCGACCGGGCGTCTATAGACTCCTGCGTATGCCTGAGCCAACGTCGAGCCGTTTCTGGCCGTCGAGTGTCTGGCGATGGTTGCGCACTGGCCAACGACGGAACAACTCTTGCGTGGTCGTCTACGCGTCGCTGTCCCGCCCCAGTCGATGGTCTGTGCCCCGCCGAGTCTGGTCGACGCTCAGGTCCCACCGCGGGGTCATTCCGGTGCCGATGTTCTATGTCGTCGTCGGCGTGGTCGGACTCGCCATCGGCGTCGCGTTGCAGTTCACATTAGGCGTGTGGTGGCTGCTCCCGCCGATCCTGCTTCTCGCCATATCGTGGCTGTTCTTCTTTACTTCGATCTGGTGGCACCGTCCCGGGCTTCGGTCGACGAGCCTGCGCACGGAGTTGCTGGCAATCATCGACCCGGAGAGGGGGATCAAGGCGCGCCAGGTGGAAGAGCAACAACTCCTCATGGCCTCCGGGTTACCGCTGTTCGAGGTCGAGGGCTGGTCGGGACCGGTCTCTCTGGGTGGTTGGGGCAGCTCCAACGGCCGCCTCAACTACGTAGCGCTGGTGTTTGCCGAAAAGCCAGAGACACCCCCAATCGTGACCGTCGGCACGATGACCAGCGACGGCGACGACAGCAACCGCGTTCGCGAGCACTTGCTTGATGAGTTGGACGGACTCGTGCTAAACGATGAGCTAGCGGATACGCCTGACTCCGCTCTGGCAGCCCCTGGACGGGTCGGCGCTGACGTCCGCGCCCGGCAGTGGGGGGAGGGAGTGATTCGGCTCGACGGCACGGAGTTGTCGGCGCACCAACTGAGAGTTGGTGAACGGTCAGCCAGCTACGCTGCCATCGATGGGATGTGGGTCACGGTCACCACCTCCCACGCCGGTGACTTCTCGATCCGAACCGTTACCGATCCAGAGCGGTTCTTTCGACGCCACTAAAGTCGGCACCACCGTTCCGGACTCCACATCGCAAGGTGCACCGACTAAGGACGCTCCGAACCGTTACTACCCTGAAGTCGAAGCTCGATCGCGCGGACCTAATCGGCGAGTCCGCGGAAGGCCAGAAGCAATCGCTCGGCTTCGACGAGCTGCCTGGCGCACAGTCGTCCTGCTTGCCGGATGACAGTGGTTCGACGCACCGTCGTGACTCTTTCGATCATCAGGTGGCTGTCACTTGGGTCTGCTTCAGAGGTGAGTAACCGTTCCTATTTACTTTACGCAGCACGTTCGACTGGCGTGTTCATGATGGCTTCAAACCCGACCTTGAATCCAGTCCATCCGCATATCCTCGCCAGTACTCCTCGGAATGGGCGCGAAAAATGATGTCCAGGCGTTTTATATTTGCGATGCCGAGGTTGTAGAGATGGCGTCGTCGTTGTTGCCCGTAGTAGGCCTGCATCCGTTGAATTTGCTCCCCTCGCCAGCGACCTTTTTCATATTCGTTGATGTTCACTAGAACGACCTTTCTTACCGTTGCTTCCACTCGGCCGGTTGGCTGCGGTGCGGTGTGGTTAGGGGATGTCTGTCAGCATCTTCTCGACGGACGCTAGGCGCTGGTCGAGTGCGTCGAGCTTCGCCAGGACGGCCCGGCTCGCCTCGGTGTTCGCTTCCAGTGTTTTGCGCAACTCCGGACTGGCAGCTTCAGCTGTGCGGTGCCGGTACTTCCAATACGTGGCCAGGGTCACAAAGATCACCCAGCCGATGATCGCAACGGTAGGGATGATGACCCAGCCGGCCGCGCCCACGTTTGACCAGTAGCTCGCATTCAACAGTGTGTGCATTGTTAGTTCTCCTCGGGGAGGGACGCCACGATCGACGCTGGTGTGATGGTGATACTGAAGTAGCTGAGTTCGAAAAGCTTGAGCGCTTTGCCGTCTTCGGACAGCGCGAGATGTCCCTGAACGAAACCAGCTTCTTCAAGCTTGGTGAGGTGCATATAAAGCAAGGCGCGCGACATTCCCACGCGCCGAGCCAGTTCGCTGACATGCGTCTGACCAGTCATCAACTCTGCGACGATTCGCATACGTTGCGGGCTGGCGATCGCGGCCAGACGTTGACTCAACGCGACCATTCATCACCTCCACCTGTCATATAAAACCTACACGTGCAGCATCTGTGAGGTCAATACCGAATTCGGATTGCCTCGTGACGAAACTGCTGCGCGGGTGCCTGACCAGACAGCTGCGCCTCTGCCTCGTTGCATTGCCCTCGTTGCCCGGCCAACTCCAGTTGGCAGTGGATTGTGTTGAACCGGTCGAACCTCCTAAGCTCCGTCTGTGGAGATCCGCCTGGAACAGCCAGTTGACGCGGCCTCAGTCCGGCGAGTTCACGAGACGGCATTCGGCCGTCAGGGTGAGGTTGTCGCTGCGCTCGTGAACGACCTGCGCCAGCTCGTCACCACAGTGACAGGCGTGTCACTCGTCGCGGTTAAAGACGGCGAAGTCGTCGGCCACGTCCTGTTCACGCCCGGCCTGCTAGACGCTCCACGAGCGCTCGTTTCGATTCAAGTCCTTTGCCCGCTTGCTGTCTTGCCCGCATTCCAGGGGCAGGGCGTTGGTTCAGCCTTAGTCTCGAATGGGCTGATGATGATGGCCGAGCGGTCGGTCCCACTCGTGTTCCTCGAGGGCGACCCGCGTTATTACTCACGCTTCGGATTCCGGGCTGGCAGCGACCTCGGTTTCCGTCGGCCGTCGCTGCGCATCCCGAAGCCCAGCTTTCAGGCCGCCGACCTGGCGTCCCACGAGTCGTGGATGACAGGCACGCTCGTGTACGCCGATGCTTTTTGGCGACACGACCTCGTGGGCATACGCGAAGCCGACCATTGATCCGCACTCCGGCGCCTCGGTGCAGAACAGTCAGAGGGTCACAGTTGGTGCTCAGTCTCGTTTGTCGAAATTGGTGGATTTTGAGTGGATAATCCCGTCGACGCCATCTTTGCCCCACATCATGACTCCGCCCGGGGGCAGCTTGTTGATGGGGTCCTCATCCAAGCGCCCAGGGGGCGCTGAACCACTGAGCGCTTGCCTCCCGAGCCACAGAAAAACTACTGCCGCTATCAGGCACACTGCTCCGACGATGACGAGTATCACAGAACCGACGGAATGACTCTCGACGAACGCCAAGATCTCTTGCGGGAGTAAACATACGCTGGCGACGGCCAAGGCCAGTCCGGCCAGAAAAAAGATCCACCGCATGCGCGGTGGTTGTGAGCGAGCCATGCGTTAGACCTCCGGACTTTCGCGTCTTTCCGTGAGAACGACAAGCATACGAGATCTTGATCAGCGAGATCCGCGCTGGACTGAGGAGCCTCCGTGCATAGCGTCGCCAGCTAGTGGCCGGAGTCGCAGGCTGGGTGCGGGCACCGGGCCGGAATGGGAGCGAAACTATCCTGGCAGGCCGGGATTGGCGTCGAGTATCTTGCCCAGGAGCGCTCTCAGCTGGGCCGCTTCCCCTGCTGAGAGAGGCGCTGAAAGTTCAGCCTGCACCGCATCGGTGGCGGCCTGCAGCTCGTCGAGGTAGTGCCGGCCGAGCGGGATGATGGCGACGGTGTTGCGGCGCCGATCGGTAGTGTCGGTTGCGCGAAGGATGTGCCCGGTGTCGTCGAGCCGAGTCACGATCCCATTGATGGTGTTGCGATCCAACCCGAGCTGTCGGCCAAGATCGGCCTGGCTGAGCGGGCCGGATTCGTCCAACGCGGCGAGGACTGCGAAGTCAGCACGCCCGGTCGCCGGCAATCGCGTCCCCGTAAGACGGGAGCCGAGAACGTTCACTCGATTGGCCTGCCAACTGAGCAGCGCCCGCAAGCGAGCTGGTGGCACTGTCAACTCATGTTTCGTCACGCAACGATCCTAACCGTTGTTTTCACCAACGAATAGATGTTACCGTTGGTTCACACAACGTTAGTTAACCCAACGAACACACAATGGTTGGGAGACCTGATGAATGACACGACGCGAACAGCCCCGGATCTGACGGGTCATCGGGTTCTGGTACCGGGCGGCACCGGCGCAGTCGGAGAGGGCGTCGTGCGGGCGTTTCTTGAGGCGGGCGCCGAGGTGATCGTCCCGACCAGGTCAGAGGAGCGTTCGACCGAGTTCCTCGCGGTGTTGGGCCAGGCGGCGAACGAGCACCTGCACCTGGTCGTGCATGACTACACCAGCTTCGCTGGTGCGCAGGACCTCGTCGCGCAGATTGTGCAGTTCCGCGGCGGGCTGGACTCCGTCGTCGCTCCGATCGGTGGCTGGTGGCAGGGCCGCACTCTCGCCGAGATCACCGAGCAAGACTGGGAATTAGCGTTCACCGGTCTTGCAACCACGCACATGGCGGTGCTGCGTGCAGCGCTGCCGCACCTGACTGATGCAGGCGCATACACGGTCGTCATCGGCGACTCCGCGACGTGGCCGGTCCCAGGCAGCGGGCTAGTAAGTATGGAGCAGGCCGCGCTGCTGATGATGCAGCGTGTTGCGTCCGCCGAGAGCGGGGCATCCCGCAGAGTGTTCTCGCTGGTACTCGGACCGGTGACCACCCGCCACGCACAAGGTTCCGTCGCCGCCAAAGACGTCGGTTCGGTCGCGGTAGCGATCTCGGCGGGCACGGCCCCGAGCGGCTCGATTGGGCTGCACAACCAGAACGAGGTCCAGGTTGCCCTCTCCCAGCTGGACACGGGGGATGCCCGCTGATCCTCTCCACCTGCGTCGGAAAGCTGGCACATGCATCGCGCCAGCCTGTGTCTTGCGAGGGGACTTCCTCCTTCGTAAAGTGAGGGTATGTATATTCCGCCAACGGAAGAAACTCGTGCTCGCGCCGACCTAGAACGGGATCGGCTGCGCGTTAGTGCCGAGCGCCGTGCGGTTCTCATCATTGCTGCGGCCGTGGTACTCCTCGCTGCCGCTTGGGCAACCCTCCCCTATGGCATTGTGCTGCTCACCCAAACGAGTGCTCTGGGGCTGCTTCTCACCGTGAGCGGCGTACTTCTACTGATTGCCGCCATCGTCGTCGGTGCGCTCGGTGCGCGCAGATGGCGGCACGCTCGTGCCAATGGCAGCGCACCGAAGTCGGCTCAAGGTCGACCGAATCCGACGTACGGAGAAGGCGGCAAGCCCCTGTCATTACCTGCGCC
>JBDTAD010000266.1:0-2468 GCA_039924815.1 Lacisediminihabitans sp. | reverse complement strand
AGAGCGACGGAGCCGGTGGGAATTACAGCGACCGGGGCGCGCTCATCGCTGCCAAGGCGCATGACGGAGCCCTTGCCGAACTGGCGATCAATCTGGGCCAGTGCTGTTTCAAGGGACTTTTCGCGATCTGCTACTGATGGCATTTCTTGGCTCCTCCGGAGTCTTTGTGGTTGCTGCCCATAGGCTGTCATTCCGCTGAGGGCCGGTGAAGCAAGGCCCACAACCTTCTGACAAAGGCTGGTTGTCACGGATCTCGTTGAACAAGTGCGACGGTACGCCCGGCCGGTGACATTGAGGCGGTTGCCGGGCGTTCTGTGCACAACTCGTTTTCGAGAGCCGCTGTTGAGGAGCCTAACGACATCCGAAGAAATGTTCGAATACATACGCGCGGCGTGTCGGCAGCGCGTCGAACAGAGTCGTGGGGCGAAAGCTCAGACTTTGCGAACCTGACCTGTGCCATACCAACGGTTTTCGGGCACATCCATGGCCTTGCAGAGCGCCAGCCAGATGGATCGCGTTGTAACACCCTTGGCGATAGCCTGACGGGCGGTGAGATCGCCAAGTTCGGTAAGAACCAGGTCGTGCGCGAGCATCTGCCCGTACGCAGACCCGAACTCCTCGTCGACGGCGATCCAGAACTCACTCAAACGCATGTGGTCCACCTCGGGAAGAAAATGCTGTCAAGAAACACGAATGCCCGGCTCCGTAGAACCGGGCATTCGCACGCGTCGACACACCGTGCCGCGCTGAAGTTGTGAATCGCGGGCTACCTGACGACCAGGTCCGCGTCGAAGTCCGCGACGAGGTCGTCGGGAACAGTATCGGGAATCAAGGTGATTCCCTCAATCACGGCAAGGCGGTCGCCCACCTCACGCATGATGACAGAGATCGGAGTCTCGAGCGCATCCGCAACCGAGGCGAGGATCTCCGAGCTGGCCTCTTTTTGGCCGCGCTCAACCTCGCTGAGGTATCCGAGAGCGACGCTGGCCTTGCTTGCGACCTGACGAAGGGTACGACCCTTCTGCAGACGAAAGTCCCGGAGCACATCTCCGATTTCTTCACGAACTAGAACCATAGGACCCTCCTCTATTGTGACGACTACACCAACAACACCGCTAACAAACTTGTCAGGTTGAGTAACACTACAACCTGTTACAACAAACTCTAACCAGTGCGATCTGTGTGCCTCTTGTGAATCTCTGTGTGTAACGGGATCGCAACGCGAAAGATTCCCGACCGTTACCGGCCATTACATCCCCCACAGTTTTCCCATTTCTAACAGTGATTCGTAGACAACACCATTACGGATTGCCTGTCGATCCCCAATCAGAGTGACACCCACCGCGTGTGCCCCCTCGTTCGTGGCGATTCCAATGAACGCGGTACCGGGAGGATGGCCACCCTGGGCGTCGGGACCCGCAACGCCCGTCGTCGCGACTCCCACATCAGCAGGCACCCCACCGACCGCCAACGCCAAGCGCACACCCTGTGCCATTTGGATGGCAACCTCAGGATGCACCGGGCCGGAGTCGGCGAGCAGCCCGGTGTCGACCCCGAGCACCGTGTGCTTGAGCTCGGTGTTGTACGCAACAACACCGCCGAGCACTGCTGCCGAAGCACCCGGCGTGCGGATGAGTTCGGCTACCAGCAGTCCACCCGTGAGAGATTCAGCAACAGCGACTGTGAGTCCGCGCACGACGAGCGCTCCAACGATGCGCGCGGAGAGCGACGCTGACGGAAACTGCGACGGCGTGTCAGTCACGAATCGGCTTGCTGCGAGTTGCCGCGTTCACCAGATACTGGATACCCGTGACAACAGTCAACACGACGGCGACCGCCATGACAGCCGCATCGACCCAGTGCATCCAGTCACCGAGGAGGAGCCACGTAGGAACGAGGTAGAGCGAGATCGCCACGGACTGGAATACAGTTTTCAGCTTGCCCCCGCTGGAAGCCGGGACCACTCGAGTGCGGATGATCACAAACCGGAAAACGGTGATCCCGATCTCGCGCACAAGAATCAGAATGGTGACCCACCACCACAGCTCACCGAGAATCGAAAGCGACACCAGAGCACCGCCGGTCAGAACCTTGTCCGCGATCGGGTCAAGGATCTTGCCAAAGTCAGTGACCAGATTCTGGCGACGCGCCAGTAGACCGTCAACACTGTCTGTCGCGATAGCGACGATGAACAGCGCTGCCGCGACGTAGCGGATCGGTCCTAGCTGACCGGCATCGTCAAGGAGCAGCCAGATGAACAGCGGAGCGAGCAGGATTCGAACCACCGTGATGATGTTGGCCACGTTGCCTGTGCTCGCCGGGGTGTCACCGTTGCGTGCCACTCGACCGCGCATCGGATTCGCGCGTCGCGGTGAGGTGGTCGACTCGGTCGGCGTTCCAGCACCCTCGGAAGCGCGCAGTTCGCTCGGATCTGACAAGGCCGCTTACTCCCGATCGGTGAGGTTCCA
>JBDTAD010000265.1:0-2278 GCA_039924815.1 Lacisediminihabitans sp. | reverse complement strand
GGCAAGCACGCCATGGGCCTGTCAAACCACTACTACTGGTGGGTCAAGGCGGCAGAGGTCGGCGGCCCAGACAAGATGGTCTCCAAGATCTACCATTTCCCGCAAACTGATCCCGGTAACCTGATCCTCTCCTCGGGTGCTGGTGTTCTCAAGAGCAGTAAGCATCAGGATGCCGCAGCGTCGTTCCTCAACTGGCTCACAGACAAGAGCGGCGGCCAGAAAATAATCGCTGATGGTGGCATCGATAGCACTGAGGGTCAATATCCAGCCGCTCCAGGCCTCGTGAGCAAGGTGGCCGGCGACCTGAGCGACGTGAAGTCTCCCAAGTACGACATGGGTATTTACGCTGATCAGTCCGAGGCGCAGAACCTGCTGAAGAGTCTCGGCCTCTCGAGCTGACTATGCACGGCAGCAACAAGGGTGGGCGCGGAGTTGTCTCCGCGCTCGCCATCGTTGTTGCCGTCGTTTCGCTGTTGCCGATCGCCTACCTGTTCCTCGCCGGAATATCGTTCCGTGACATCGCGAAACAATTCGGCTATCCGAGCACGCTGACCGACATTGTCAGCACGGTCGGCCTGACCCTGGCCATTTCGGTGCTTTGCATTGTGCTCGGCGTTGGTGCGGCACTGTTGGTCGTGCGGACGATGTGCCCTTCCGGCGGCTGCTTACGGTGCTGTTTGCAATGCCGTTGGCCATCCCCGGCTTCGTGAGTTCATACGCCATCTATTCAGCAAGCCTCGTCTATGCCCCTAAATCCGAGATTGTTACGACCTTTATGGGCGCAACGGTGGTGATGTCGCTTTCGCTGTATCCGTATGTCTTTCTCGCCTGCATGGTGGCACTTCGCAATATAGATCCGGCGCAGGAGGAGGCAGCTCGCAGCCTGAATGCCCGCCCTTTCGCGGTGCTGTGGAGGGTCATCATCCCGCAGCTTCGACCGGCGCTGGCCGGCGGCGCACTGATCGTCGGTCTGCACGTTCTCTCTGAGTACGGTGCCATGGTGCAGTTGCGCCAGCACACCCTGACAACGACCATCATGGGCGAGATGCTCGACTACGGGGACTATGGTTCGGCGCGCTCGCTTTCGTTGCTTTTGGCGGGCTTGGCGGTCATCCTACTTCTGTCGAATCGTGCGCTTACCGGACGCTCGCACGTGCTTAGCCTTGGGAGAGGTGCCGTGCGGCCGCCCGGGCGAGTGTGTCTGAGCCGCGCCCGTGTGCCGGTGTTCGTCGTCGCGCTCATCATCCCGGTTCTCGCGCTCGGTCCCACCGTTCTGATGACCGCGAGAGGCCTCGCCACTGCCCGACAAGGCACCGCTAATAACTGGATGCAAGTTATGCAAGCTACCGGAACGACCCTGAACTTCGCCGCCTGGACAGCGGTTGTCGCGACCCTCGTAGCGCTGCCGGTGAGCTGGTGGATCAGTCGACGCCCCTCACTACCCGCACAACTCACTGAGCGCGCAGTCTGGCTGGCGCACTCGGTGCCCAACGCCATCCTCGCCCTCGCTCTGGTCTTTCTTGCCACGCGGCTCATTCCGGATCTGTACAAGACGTCGGCACTGTTGATTGCCGCCTACGTGATCCTGTATTTGCCGCTTGCCGTGGCGAATCAGCGGGTGGGTCTGCAGGCGGCGTTTATCAGTTTTGATGAAGCCGCAGCGTCGCTGGGGAGTCGAGCGTGGCGCAGGCTCACTCGCATCTCGCTGCCGCTCGCACTTCCTGGGCTTGCCACGGGAGCGCTACTGGTCGGCCTGGACGCCAGCAAGGAATTGACGACGACCCTGATGTTGCTACCGTTCAATGCGAAGACACTGGCCACCGGACTGTGGAGCACGACCAATGGTGAGTCTCTCGATTTCACGGCTGCTGCTCCGTACACGCTGATGCTTGTCATTCTGGGCTCTATCCCGGTGTACCTAATTGTTCGCCGTACCCTGCGAGCCGTCGCGTGAGCATTGTCGCGCCGTCGCTGAGCTGGTCGGACACAGAGGTGGGTGTGCAGGAAGTCAGCAATCTGGCCGCACAGTTGTGTGTCTGAGGCGGTTCACGGTGTGGGCCGATCTAGTGAGTCTGGCTAATTACTGGGTAATCCGGTAATGTAGTCCAGTCGGCTCTAGACATCGCGAAGTCTCGCGAATGGGTTTGTAAGTCTTTCGGGCCGGTTTCTCAACCTCTGACTACTCCTCAGCAGGTCTGAGAAAAATCACGTATGTGAACGGTCCTGGTCAAAGAACGCCCGGGTTCCTGCAGAAGCTCAGCTTGTTGGCTGCGCACTG
>JBDTAD010000264.1:0-6746 GCA_039924815.1 Lacisediminihabitans sp. | reverse complement strand
GCATTCCGGAAAGTCGTCTCTTTGGGGGACAAATGGGGGACAATTTCTGAAAACGAGTGTCTAGGGCACCGAAAACCCCTGATTTGTAGGGTAGCAGCTTCGAAATTAGGGGTACATGTCGAACTTTGTCGGCGAAGAGGTCTGTACTTTCACCGGCGCACGGATGAAGAGCACCGTCATCGCAACTGATTCAGTTGTTCACGGCGGTGGCTCGGCATTCACAGAGTTCTGCCGCCCCCACTGGCGCAGCAGAGACTGCCTAGCCTGAAAAGTTGCGCCAGGTGCCGATGCCACGGTCCAAGGGCATCCGGATGGGACGCTGGGCCAATTGCCAAGCGCTACGACCGCGTTCTTCGGTTCGCCTGCCCGTTGCCGTCGCCTCGTCGATCGCGGCAGACAGCACCGCCGTGACGGCGGCAAGTTCCGCGGGAGTGGGGTTGCCCGAGAGCACGCGGAAGCTCGGGGCCGCGGGAGCGCCCGTGTCTGTCCCCGAATCTTCCGGTGTCGTCACAGCGGGATGTTCCCGTGCTTCTTGGGCGGGAGAGTGGCGCGCTTCGTTCTCAGCGCCCTCAGGCCCTTGATAACGGCAACCCTCGTCGCTGCGGGCTCGATCACTCCGTCGAGTTCACCGCGTTCCGCAGCGAGGAAGGGGCTCGCGACGTTATAGGTGTACTCGTTAGCCAGCTTGGTGCGCACGGCGGCGACATCTTCGCCCGCATCCTCGGCAGCCTTGATTTCACTGCGGTACAGGATCTGCACGGCCCCTTGCCCTCCCATGACGGCGATTTCCGCGGTCGGCCAGGCGTAGTTGAGGTCGGCGCCCAGTTGCTTGGAGCCCATGACGATGTAGGCCCCGCCGTAGGCCTTGCGGGTGATGACCGTGACGAGCGGCACTGTTGCCTCGGCGTACGCGTACAGAAGCTTGGCGCCGCGACGGATGACGCCTGTCCACTCTTGGTCAGTACCGGGGAGATATCCGGGAGTGTCGACGAGGGTGAGAATGGGAATCGAGAACGCGTCGCAGAAGCGCACGAAGCGTGCGGCTTTCTCCCCGGCGTCAATGTTGAGGGTGCCGGCCATGGTGGACGGCTGGTTGGCGATGATGCCGACTGATCGGCCTTCAACCCGCCCGAACCCGATGACGATATTGGGTGCGAAGAGCGGCTGCACCTCGAGAAAATCACCGCCATCGACGATGTGCTCAATCACTGTGGTGATGTCGTACGGCTGGTTTGGGCTGTCTGGGATGACCGTGTTGAGTTTGCGATCTTCGTCGGTGATCTCGAGTTCGACCTCGTTCTCGTAGACCGGGAGCTCGGCGAGGTTGTTGTCTGGCAGGAAGCTGATCAGCGTGCGTGCGTAGTCGAGGGCGTCATCCTCGTCCACCGCAAGCCAGTGTGCGACACCGGAGGTCTTATTGTGCGTGAGGGCACCGCCCAGTTCCTCCATACCCACGTCTTCACCGGTGACGGTCTTGATGACATCAGGACCGGTGACGAACATCTGGCTGGTCTTGTCGACCATAATGACGAAGTCGGTGAGGGCGGGGGAGTACACCGCGCCACCCGCGGCCGGCCCCATGATGATGGAGATCTGGGGGATGACCCCGGAGGACGCCGCGTTGCGGCGGAAGATCTCTCCGTACTTGCCGAGTGCGACGACGCCCTCTTGTATGCGCGCGCCACCGGAGTCGAGCATCCCGATGATTGGTACACCAGTCTTGAGTGCAAGGTCCATGACCTTGATGATCTTCTCGCCCGCGACCTCACCGAGTGAACCACCGAAGATCGTGAAGTCCTGGCTGTAGACAGCCACCTGGCGGCCATGAATAGTGCCGGTGCCGGTGACAACGGCATCGCCATACGGGCGCTTCTTTTCCATGCCGAAAGCGTGGGTGCGATGGCGTACAAACTCATCGAGCTCGACGAAGGAGCCGTGGTCGAGTAGTTGCTCGATGCGCTCGCGCGCGGTCTTCTTGCCCTTGGAGTGCTGCTTCTCGATGGCAGCCTCACCGCTCGCGGTCACAGCCTCGTGATACCGAGCCTTCAGGTCAGCAAGCTTTCCGGCTGTCGTATAGAGGTCCGGCCCGGCGTTTTCGTCTGCAGTCACGGGCTTCACTTTACTGCGCGCTGGAGCTATTGAGGAGCGCGGAGCGGTCCTGCGACGCCAGCGCCGACTGAGCTGGGCCCACGCCGCCGGTTCCTATCGATGCGTTAGCATCGGGCGACCGTGCCGGTGGGGAGCGAAGTCGGTTCGACATTCGACAGACCGTATCGAGACCGTACGCTGGAGGGATGCACCTTCCGTTGAGTTCCGCCCTGGCGGCATCCCTCGTCCAGCTCGACGAGGTGGCCTCCACGAATGACGAACTCGTTCGGCGAGCGACGGCGGGTTCTGAGCCGGAGTTTTCGGTGCTCCTCACGACGAGCCAGACGGCAGGCAGGGGCAGACTCGGGCGCGAATGGGTTGCGCCGCCGGGGAAGACTCTCGCGGTGTCGCTGCTGCTGCGTCCGCTGCATCCGATGGGCGCGCCGCTTGGTATGGAGCATCTCGGATGGCTCCCACTCATTGCGGGTGTCGCGATGACGCGTTCGGTTGCCGAGTTATTGCCCGAGCGCAGGGTCACGCTCAAATGGCCCAATGACGTGCAGGTAGACGGGGCAAAGATTGCAGGCATCCTGGCGGAGCTGCTTTTTGGCGAGACCGCAGTCGTGATCGGGGTCGGGGTGAACCTCACCTTCGAGCTCGACGAATTGCCGACCACGACATCCACTTCGCTGTTGTTGGGCGGTGCAGTGCTGAGCGGCGATGAACTTGCGGATGCTGTGCTCGCGGGCTATCTGCGCGAGTTCAAGGCGCTGTACCTTCCCTTTCTGGCGTGTGGGGCCAACCCTGACGCGAGTGGACTGCGCGCGGCTCTCATCGGTCTCTGTAGCACGCTTGGTCAGCAGGTCAAGGTGCAGCTGCCGGGCGACGAGGTTCTTTTCGGTGAGGCGCTGGACGTGGACTTGGATGGCAGGCTGCTGGTGAAGAACTCTGCCGATGGGCTGGTTCAGGCCGTCGCTGCCGGTGACGTGACCCATCTGCGGTATGAATGAGACATGTCGAGCCAGCAGGGTAACGAGGGCGAGCGTGTCATCGCGCGTCTACGCCCGCACGGCCGTGCCCTGTTCTGGCCTTCACTCGTCCTCATCGCTGCTGGCGGTGCCGTCGGCTACTTTCATGGGAGTTTTGAACTCCCATGGGAGAACGCGCTCGTGCCGATCGCCGCGGCACTCGTTGCTCTGCTCCTCTGGCTGATACCGCTACTGAGCTGGCTGAACAAGCGTTACATCATTACGACGCGGCGCATTATCTTTCGCCACGGGTTTTTTATCCGGGTGCGGCAGGAGCTACTGCACAGCAGAGGGTACGACCTCACCGTGCGCAAGACCGCGCTGCAGAGTATCTTCGGCAGCGGTGACATCGAGGTGAACACGGGGCTTGATCATCCCGTGGTCTTGCGCGATGTTCCGGGAGCTGATCTCGTGCAGAGTGCACTGCACGACCTCATGGAGGCCAGCCTTAACCCCATCGCCGCACGTCGACAGGCTGAGGCATCTCGGCCATCCGATGAAACGACGGCCTGGGGCAGGCGCTGACCGACTCCGTCGCGCGGTGCCATCGGCATGATGCGCAAAGATAGACGGTAGCCGCACTCAGCAGGATCGTGGCACTGGCGGGCTTGTCCGCCCCGACCGGTGGCCGGCCGCCCCCTGATCCCTGGAGAAACGATGGCTCTCACTGTTGGCGTGATCGGTGGCGGGCAACTCGCCCGCATGATGATTCCCGCGGCGGTGAACCTCGGCATCCAGCTTCGCGTGCTTGCCGAAAACGCAGGAGAATCGGCGGATCTCGCGACGACAATGCTCGGAAGTCATCTGAACGTGGAGGATGTCCTGCGTTTCGCGAAGGACGTGGACGTGGTGACCTTCGACCACGAGCATGTTCCGCAGGATGTTCTGCGCGCGCTCGTCGACAGTGGTGTCGCTGTGCGTCCAGGTCCGGATGCGCTGCTCTACGCGCAAGACAAGCTTCTGATGCGTGAAAGGTTGGCCGGTATTGGCCTCCCGGTGCCGGCCTGGGCGCGAGTGTCGACCGAGGCAGAGCTGCAGACTTTTCTCGACGGCAACGGCGGTAAGGCGGTCGTGAAGACACCGCGCGGCGGCTACGACGGGCACGGCGTGCGTGTGGTGTCGAGCGCGCAGGAGGCGGCGGACTGGTTTGGCGGAGAGCCTCTCCTGGTAGAAGAACTGGTGGATTTCACCCGAGAACTGGCGCAGTCTGTGGCGCGTCGGCCCTCCGGAGAGATCGCTGCCTGGCCCGTGGTGGAGAGTGTGCAGCGCGACGGAGTCTGCGCCGAGGTTATTGCCCCAGCACCGGAGTCGGCCGCGCACCTTTCCGATCAGGCCAGACAGATCGCTATTACCATCGCCGAGAGTCTCGGGGTCACCGGTGTTCTCGCCGTGGAACTCTTCGAAACGAGAGACGGCCGGCTGCTCATCAATGAGTTGGCCATGCGCCCGCACAACACGGGTCACTGGAGTATCGACGGCTCGGTCACCAGCCAGTTCGAGCAGCACCTGCGAGCGGTGCTCGACCTGCCGCTGGGCGAGACCGAAAGCCGCACTCCCTGGTCGGTGATGGTGAATATTCTGGGCGGACCGGCATCAGGATCGCTCACCGACCGCTACCCACTGGCGATGGCCGAACAGCCCGGCGTCAAGATTCACAACTACGGCAAGGAGCCCAGGCCCGGTCGCAAGGTCGGGCACGTCACCGCGTGTGGCGACACGCTCGATGAGGTGGTTCACCGCGCGCGGGTCACTGCCAGTTATTTCGAGGATTGACACATAATATGGAGCCCATGCCAGCCCCGATTGTCGCCGTTGTCATGGGCTCCGATTCCGACTGGAGCGTCATGGCGGATGCCGCTGCCGCGCTCACGGAGTTCGGTGTCGCCCACGAGGTGGAGGTACTCTCTGCCCACCGAACGCCCGAGCGGATGATCGCGTTCGGCAAGGCGGCTGCGGGCCGTGGCATCCGCGTCATCATCGCCGGTGCGGGCGGTGCCGCCCATCTGCCGGGCATGCTTGCTTCGGTCACGACGCTTCCGGTGATTGGTGTTCCGGTCGCTTTGGCGAAACTCGACGGCCTTGATTCGCTGTTGTCTATCGTGCAGATGCCCGCCGGAATTCCGGTGGCCACAGTGTCGATTGGTGGAGCTCGCAACGCTGGGTTGCTCGCTGTGCGCATTCTCGGCTCGTCTGATCCCGCTCTTGCCGCGGCACTCGCGGAGTATGCCTCTAGCCTCGAGACAATGGTGGACGAGAAAAACCGGTCACTTAAGTCGAAACTGTGAGCGGCTTCGCGTCCGCGGCCGCGCATCCGGTCCGTTTCCCGGATGTTTCGTCGCGCTCCGTCATGTCCAAGCGCGGATGGTGGCTGATCGGTCTCAACCTGGTCATCCCCGGCTCCGCCCAGCTCCTCGCCGGAAACCGGAGGCTCGGCCGGTTTGGCGTTTCGATGACGTTCCTGCTCTGGGCTCTGGCCCTGGTGACGCTAATCGTGTACCTGATCTCACCGACCGTGATTTACACGATCGCGACCAACACGGTGGCGCTCACCATCATTCAGGTGCTGTTCGTGGGCTACGCAGTGCTCTGGGTCGTGCTCACTCTCGATGCCCTCAGGCTGGTGCGGCTCGTGAAGACTGGGCCTCTTACACGTCTGTGCATTGCTGCGCTTGCTGTGCTGGCTCTGGTGGCTACGGCGGGCACTGCGAGTTACGGGTCGGTCATTGCTGCTTCTGCCCGGTCGTCCATTTCGTCCGTGTTCAGCGTGGGCAAAGGATATGTCGCGCCGTCTCATGGTCGGTACAACATCCTGTTGCTGGGAGGCGATGCCGGGTCGGATCGAGTGGGGCTGCGTCCGGACAGCACCTCCGTCGCGAGCGTGGACGCTGACACCGGTGCCACCACCATTATCGGCATTCCGCGCAACATGGAGAAGATCCCGTTTATCAAGGGTTCTCCGTTGTGGGGGCCGTTTCCCACCGGCTACGACTGCGGTGACCTCTGCCTGATCGACTACCTGTACACCTACGGTGAAGAGCACCCGAGCCTGTATCCCGAGGCGGTTAAGGAGGGGGGAAACCCCGGCATTGAGGCGATGAATGACGCTGTCGAGGCGGTCCTCGGGATCAAGATCCAGTTTTATGCTCTGATCGATATGCAGGGGTTCTCCGACCTGGTGGATGCGCTCGGGGGCGTCACAGTGGATGTGCCGGTTCGCACTCCGATCGGTGGAGTCACCGGCAAGCATCCGATTGGCTGGATCGAAGCCGGAACTCAGCACATGGACGGGCCCACAGCGCTCTGGTACGGCCGCTCGCGCTACGCCTCGAACGACTATTCGCGGATGGAACGCCAACGCCAGGTGCAGCAGGCCATCATCGCTCAGTTCAAGCCGGCGGTGGTGCTGTCGAAGTTCCAGGCGATCGCGGATGCCGGAACCCAGGTGGTCAAGACGGATGTCCCTGCCGAAATGCTCGGATCCTTCGTCGAGTTGGGGGACCGCGGTCGAAAATTGCCGGTCACCCAGCTGGAGTTAGTGCCGCCGGAGTTTAACCCCGCGTATCCGGACTTCGAGAAAATCCACGCTGCGGTCAAGGCCGCTATTGCGCCGGTGAAGGCAACGCCCAAACC
>JBDTAD010000263.1:0-5822 GCA_039924815.1 Lacisediminihabitans sp. | reverse complement strand
CGGTGAAACTCCAGCGTAAGAACCTCATCCGATGGATCGAACCCGGACGATTCGTGAAGTCTGGTGGTTGCCGCATACTCGAGGACCGCCAGCACCCGCTCCGCCATCACTGCATCCGCATGCCCGGCCAATGCGGCGAGTGCTGCTTCCGCCGTCAACGTTGCGTCCCCAGTCACCGCGATCTCTGTCACCAAGCTCATGATGCGGCCCGTCCCCTTGCCTCGGCTGCGTCACGTTCATCACGCCAGCCGTCTCTCTCTTCGCCGCAACGCAGGCACACCATCTGCCACGGGTCCGATCTCGGTGTCCCGTACAGGTGCCCATCCGCCTCGCAGCTCAGCGCCGGGGGCTTCCCAGAGGCTGGCGTGGTGCCGGACAGGTGTTTGATCCACCGGTATGGTTCCCGTCGGATCGCGCCGATCAGGTACGCGACCGGGTCTCCGACCGGACGAGGCGACGCGAAGATCGCCTCAGACGCCGCCAGCTCAAGATTCAGCGCCAGCGGATCAATGCCCTGCTCGGCCAAACGACTGAGCAGCAACGACACATCGAGCCGGGAGTGAACTTCCCGCAGCGCTTTCGCCAACCCAGGTTCAACGACCACCGCCAGCGGTCTAAAATCGCCTTCGTCTTCCGGCGAAGCCGAAACTGCGGCCACGTCGACTTCATCGATTGCCACATCATCAGAAGAAGAAGACTTGTCTTCTTTAAGCTTGTCTTCTTTAAGATGCAGGTAATCAGGCGCCTGTTTACCTGCCGCAGGTAAACCTGCCGCAGGTTTCCCGTCGTTAGATCTGATCAGGCCTTTTGCCGCACCTGTGGATAACTTTGAACCTAATGCAGGTTTCCCGTCGTTAGGTTCTGGCAAGTTATCCACAGGCATCGAGCGCACTGATTTCTTGTGCTCTCGCGGGTCGCGGGTAACAAAATCAAGCCCGATTACCAACCCGCCGATTGACCTACCAGTCAACGGGTCGCGGGCTCCCGCAGGATGTCGACGTCGAATTACCTCGAGATAGCCGCTGGCTTCCAGCTGGCGACGTGCACGAAGGAACGCGTCACGCCCCAGGCCAAGGTGTCGTCTCGTGTACTCCAGGGTGAGATCAAATGACTCGTGGTGGGATCGGACGTAGAGAAGTATCGACAAGGCATTGCCGGTGATCGTGGTGTCCCGGACCCATTCATTCGGAACCCGCTGGTATTCGTCATCCGAGGCCAGCGGCGCATTGATAAATCGCCCCTCAGATGACGTATCCGAATGGTTCACAATGCCACCGCCCGCTGATCATCCGACTTGGAAGTTCCCCCGATATCGATCGGTGCCGAGACGATAGTCGACTTCGCGATCCTGTATTGGCCGCCAACCTTGACGACCGCCAGGCTGCCACCACGGATTAGTCGCCTTACGGTCTGCGGCGTGATCCGCAGGAGCGTGGCGTATTCATCCACCGTCAAGTAGGTTTCGTCAAAGGTCATGAACAGAAAATAGCACATAGATACAAGATTCATAGCTTTTTATGACTTTGATACCAAATCACTGGCAATCATCGTCAAAGTGGCACTACCATCTGGATATGGGCGAACTGAAGAGGCAATACTCCGCATCCGACTTGGTTTCACAACGTGTGAACCACCTGCTGTTCATAAACGGATTAATGACCCAGCGTTCTCTCGCGTTTCGGATGGGACTGAAGCCAGCCACTATCGGCAACAAGGTCACTGGCGCAAGTCGATGGAACATCGATGAGGTGTCCGAGCTGAGCGAGATCTTCGGAGTCTCAACGGACTACATATTGGGCAAGGAACCCATTGAGTCCGCGGAGCCGGTTAACGCAGAAGTCCCGGCCTCTTTCGAGACCGGGACATTGGTTGCGGGGGCTGGATTTGAACCAACGACCTCTGGGTTATGAGCCCAGCGAGCTACCGAACTGCTCCACCCCGCGGCACAAGAAGTAACTCTATCACAGGGGGTGGCGTTCAGCTGCCGCTCAGCCCTCCAGCGCGAACAGCGCCTTCAGTGCGGCAACGAGAGCCTGGTCTGCCGTCGCATACGTCGACAGGTCGCCCGACTTGAGCGCCGCATCCCGGTTGGTGAGCGCCGTCTGCACACCCGCGAGTGCTGCCTTGATTGCGGCGCTCTCACCCGGGACGGTCGGGCCAGGGGCCGACGGCGTGCTCGTGGGTGGCGTCTGGTCAGGCGACGTGCCGGTACTGCCACTGTCACCCGCCGAGGCGCCGGAGTCTCCACCGAACAGGTCATCCAGTGCGGCATCCAGAGTGTCTTCGAAGGCGATCTTGTCACCGAAAGAAACGAGTACCTTACGCAGCACAGGGTATCCGGTCTCGGCGGTTGACTCGACATAGAGCGGCTGCACATACAGCAGACCGCCGCCGACTGGCACAGTGAGCAGGTTTCCACGCTTCACCGTTGTGTCGCCCTTTTGCAGCAACGAAATCTGGTTCGCCACCGCTGTATCGGTGTTGAAGTTGTTTTGCACCTGGCCAGGACCCGGAACCGTGTCCTGCTTGGGCAGCGTGAGCAGGGTGAGCTTTCCATAGTCTGGAGAGATCTTTCCCTTCACACCACCAGCGTCGCCATTGGCAGCGAGATAACCGGTGAGAATCGACCGACTGTCGGTACTCGACTTGGGAATGTACGTCGAGTACAGCGTGAAGGCTGACTTCGTGTCGCCCGGCATCTTCATAGTGAGGTAATACGGCGGCTGCAGCTTGGCCGTCTCCTTGGGCTGCACCGGGTCGAGAGGAGTCGCCCAGGCATCGCTCGAAGAGTAGAACGTGCCCGCATCGGTCACGTGATAGGTACCGAGAATCGCGCGCTGCACCTTGAACAGGTCTGCGGGGTAGCGCACGTGGCTCAGGAGGGCAGGACTCATGTCGCTCATCGGCTTGACCGTAGTAGGGAAGATCTTCTCCCAGGTCTTGAGAATCGGGTCCTTCGCGTCCCACGCGTACAGCGTCACCTTGCCGCTGTAGGCGTCCACTGTGGCCTTGACGGAGTTACGAATGTAGTTGATGTCATCGACCGGATAGTCAGGCGTTGGCGTATACGTGTCAGCAATTGCGCTCGAGAGCTGCTCCGTCTTCGAATATGGATACTGCGCACTCGTGGTGTACCCGTCAACGATCCACTTCACTCGCCCATCTACGACGGCAGGGTATGCGTCAGAGTCAAGTGTGAGGTACGGCGCGACCTTGGCGACACGATCCTTGGGGTCACGCGTGTAGAGAATCTGAGAATCTTTGTTCACTGAACTAGAGAGGAAGATCTCCTCTGACTGGAACTTGATCGCGTAGACGAGCTTTGTGAATGCGTTGTCCAGCTTCGGACCGCCGTTACCGCTAAAAGTGGTGGTCGCGTTCTGATTGGACTGCTTATCGCCTGACGGGTAGTCGAGTTCGATGTTCTGGGCGCCCTTCGGCGCTCCAACAATCGAGTATCCGGGCGAGTTCTCACCGAAGTAGATGCGCGGCTGGAAATTGCCGAGCTTGCCCGTAACGGGAATCCCGGACTCGAGGAACACCGGGAAGCCTTCGACCGAGCGTTGATTACCGTAGGCCGCGACGACACCGTAACCATGCGTGTACACGACGGTGTTGTTGTACCAGCTGCTTGAGGAGCCAAGCTGCTTCTGATCGAGCTCGCGCACGGCGATCACGGTGTCCTGGGTCTTACCGTCAATCTTGTATCGGTCGACGTCAAGAGAATCAGCGAAGGTGTAATACTGCTTGATTTGCTCAAGCTGGGCGAAGGTCGGGGACACGAGCGCCGGGTCGACGATACGGATGTTGGCTGTCGTCTCTGCGTCGTTCCTTAGAGCGCCGGGCTTGGCATCCGAACTCGCTGTGTACGGCTCTTCCTTCACGCCAGCCACACCGTAGGCGTCCCGGGTCGCGTCGATGGCACGCTGGATGTAGGGCTTCTCAAGGGTTTTCGCGCTCGGCTCCACTTGGAAGCGCTCAACGATCCACGGGTACACCGACCCGATCAACAAGCCGCTGACGAGCAGCAGCGCAGTGCCGATGATCGGCAAGCGCCAGCGACCGATAATCGCGGTAATAACGAAGAGCACGGCCACAACAGCAGCGATACCGGCGAGGATCGCGCGCCCTGGAATAACCGCAAACACGTCGGTGTACGAAGCACCCGTGAACAGGTCGCTACTCGTCTGAGAGGCGAGGGTGGAGTACTGGTCAAGCCAAATACTGATCGCCTGGAGCGCAAGGTAGACGGCACCAACGGTTGCAAGCTGGATGCGTGCGGAGCGGGAGATGCGCAGTTCGCGACCGTTGAGCCGGATTGCGCCATACAGGTAGCTCGTGGCGAGCATAGCGATGGCAGAAAGCAACACGACGGCCGAAGCAAAGGCAGCAACCGACTGGTAGAACGGCAGCGCGAACAGATAGAAGGAGATGTCGAGGTGGAACTGCGGGTCGACCTTGCCGACGTGCGTTCCATTGATCCACTGCAAGGCGAGCTGCCAACGGGAGGATGCCGCGACACCCGCAAAAAGGCCGAGGATGATCGGAATGCCGTAGGTCGCGAGGCGACGCAACGGCTCGACCACCTGTTGGTAGCGATCCAACTGTGAGTTGAGCTTCGCGTAGACCGGACGCCAGCGGAAGGCGACCTCGATGGACACCCACACGGGCAGTGCCATGCCGAAGAATCCGATGAGGAACATCACGCTTCCGGCGATCCACTGCGTCGTGAGGACGTTGAGATATCCGAGCTGCCCGAACCAAAGCCAGTCCGTGTACAGACTGGCGAAGATGAAGAAAGCGATGACGAGCGCTGCGATGATCGCGATGGAGATGAGGAGAGTCGCTCTAGAGCGAGGTCGTGGTTGCTGCTCGTCTGTGGCTGTAGAAGTCAAAAGACTGCTCCTGGATCGAGATTTCATGGCATGCCGAATCGGCTGCCCTGCCGTCCATCCTAGGTCAGCACTGGCTGAGAGGCGCCTCCCAGCGTCAGCGGCTTAGCCCGCCTCGCACGTCGCGAGGCCGCTGGTGTCCCCTCCGGCAGCAACCACCTTCAGATCGTGCAGTGAATCTTTCAAGGTTTTCACTGCGAAGACCTTCAAGCCCTTCGGAATATGCCCGACGACCTCGTCACAGTCGCCCTTCGGTGCCAAGAAGATCGTGGCCCCCGCGCGCTGCGCGCCGTACATCTTCTGCCGGATGCCCCCGATCGGCCCGACAACGCCTTGGTCATCAATTGTTCCTGTGCCCGCTACGTGTTTTCCGCCCGCGAGGGAGCCAGGCGTGAGCTTGTCGATGATCCCGAGTGCGAACATCTGACCAGCGGATGGTCCCCCAACATTCTGGAGTTGAATTTTCACATCGAAGGGATAGTCGTAGCTCACACCGGCGTAAATTCCGAGGACGGGTGCGGGATCGGCGCCGGTGCTGAGGACCGGTGTGATGGTCAACGCGTGCGTCTGGCTCTTGCGCTTGACCGTGAGGTCCAGTGGGGTGCCCGCACCATTCTTCGCGATAGCAGCGCGCAACCCATTGACCGAGTCAACCGCTTTGCCATCAACCGTCACGATCTGGTCGCCGGCCTTGAGGATGCCGCTGGAGGGAGACTTCGATGTGAGGTCCGCCACCGTGACGATCGATGGGACCTTGTAGCCGAGCGAGCGCAGAGCTGCCGCCACGGCATCCTTCTGCGAATTCTGCATGTCGACAGCGCCCTGCTTGTTGGAATCCGCCACCGAGTAGCCGGGTGGATACACCGAGTCGAGTGGGATCACCGCTTGACTCGGGTCGAGCCAGGCTGCCGCAACGTCAAGCCAGTTAGG
>JBDTAD010000262.1:0-2928 GCA_039924815.1 Lacisediminihabitans sp. | reverse complement strand
TGGTCGAACTCTACGAATTCCATGTCGGGCTGTGCGGCCTCGATCAGTCGGCTGATGCCGTCACTCAGACCGTTCAGCTTTACCGAAGTGGACGGCTCGACGAACACCGGCGCCCAGTCGCCGAGGGTGAACAGGTAGTTGGGGCCGCCCGCCTTGGCTCCCGTACCGACACTCGATCGTTTCCAGCCGCCAAACGGCTGGCGTTGCACGATCGCCCCGGTAATACCGCGGTTCACATAGACGTTCCCGGCCTCGACCGTGGAGAGCCACTGCGCTACCTCGGTTGCATTCAGCGAGTGGATGCCGGCAGTCAGCCCATAGGCAGGCGCGTTCTGCAGGCGCACGGCGGCCTCCAGCGTCGCCGCCTGCATGATGCCGAGAACGGGCCCAAAGTACTCCGTGAGGTGGAAAACGGATCCGGCAGTTACACCGTCTCTCACGCCCGGCGACCAGAGCCGGCCACTCTCGTCGAGGGCTCTTGGCTCAACAAGCCAGCTTTCACCCTGGTCCAAGGCGGTGAGCGAGCGTTGCACCTTGCCGTGCATCGGCTCGATCAGCGGACCCATCGTCGTGGTCGGGTCGTCTGCGTATCCGACCCTCACTGTCTTCACCGCATCGACAAGCTGCCTGCGAAACCGTTCGGACTTCGCGACGGATCCCACCAAAATTACGAGGCTTGCCGCGGAACATTTCTGACCGGCGTGACCGAACGCGCTGCGCACGATGTCCGCAACGGCGAGGTCATAATCCGCGCTTGGAGTAACGACGATCGCGTTTTTGCCGCTCGTTTCCGCGAGCAGCGGTAGGTCTGAGTTCCAGGAACGGAACAGTTCGGCGGTCTCCCACGCGCCGGTCAAGATCACCCGGTCGACGTCCGGATGGGACACCAGCTGGCGTCCCAACGCACTCTCATCGACATCCACCAGTGCCAGCACATCCCTCGGCACCCCGCCCGCCCAGAGCGCCTCCACCAACACCGCGGCACTGCGGCGAGCCGGGGGCGCGGGTTTCAGGATGACGGCACTTCCCGCGGCGAGCGCGGCGAGCACCGAACCGGCCGGAATTGCCACCGGAAAGTTCCAAGGCGGAGTGACCACGATGAGTCGTGATGGTACGAATCGAGCGTTTTCCACCTGATCGAGCTCGCCGGCGCGCTCAGCGTAGTAGTTCGCAAAGTCGATAGCTTCGCTGACCTCGACATCACCCTCGGCGATTGTCTTGCCGGTTTCACTCGCCATGACTTCGATGAGCTCCGCCCGCTGCGCGGCAAGCGATTCGGCAGCCGCGCGCAGCACCTGTGCCCTGGTGCTTCCCCGCCGCTGGCCCCAGTGCTCGCCGGCACTCACGGTCGCAGCGATCACCTGTTCGAGCGTGGCCGCGTGGGTAATGTGCACTCGCGCTACAAGGTTGATACCGAGCTGCGACGATTCGACGCGGCGCAAGATATCTCGTCCCCACTGGCGGTTCGCCGGTGTCGATGGATCGGTGTCGGGTTCATTGCGAAACCAGGTGGGCTGTTCCGCAGGTGCCACTGGCGCGCGACGATCCTGCACGCGATTCGATGCAGGAGGTGCGGCATCCGCTGGCTCGAGGTCTAGCGCTTCGAGGGACGCTCTGAATCGATCCGCCTCGCGCGCGAAGACGTGACGATCGGTCTCCAACTCAAAGACGCCGGAGAGAAAGTTCTCATCGCTGGCGTTCTCGTCGAGCCTTCGGATGAGATACGAAATCGCAGAGTCGAACTGATGCGGGTGCACCACGGGTGTGTACAACAGCAGGCCGCCCACGTCTGCGCGCACCGCATCCGCTTGCTCGCTCGCCATGCCGAGCAGCATTTCGAAATCAACGCGGTGCTCGACGCCCCGGCTCTTGGCTAAGAGCCACGCGTAGGCAACGTCGAAGAGATTATGACCGGCCACCCCTATGCGCACGGCATCCGTGCGCTGCGGCTGGAACGACCAGTTCAGCACACGCTTGTAATTGGTGTCGGTCTGCAGTTTGCCCGACCACGTTGCGAGAGGCCAGCCGTGCATGATGGCGTCCACCCGCTCCATGGCAAGGTTGGCACCCTTCACGAGACGCACCTTGATTCCGGCTCCACCCTGGGCACGCCTGGCGAGCGCCCACTCGGTGAGCCGCTGCATCGCCGAGAGCGCATCCGGAAGGTATGCCTGCAGAACGATGCCAGCTTCGAGGTTCTTCAACCGCGGCTGTTCGAGCAGTCGCTGAAACACGGCGATTGTCAGATCGAGATCGTGAAACTCCTCCATGTCGAGGTTGATGAACTTCGTGGCAGACGAATCCGCGGCGAACTCATAGATCGGCGTGAGTCTTGCCGCAACCCGCTCGACCGTTTCGTCGAAAGCCCACAGGTTGAGCTGACTAGACACCGCGGATACCTTGATCGACACGTAATCCACGTCGGGCAGGGCGAGCAACTCGTGCGTCTCACGAAGTCTGCGCACGGCCTCGTCGTCGCCGAGCACGGCCTCACCGAGCAAGTTCAGATTGAGACGGATGCCCGGCCGCCGCAGCTTGGCGAGCGAAGCATCCAGACGCCCCGGCGTCGCATCCAGTAGCAAATGTCCGACGATGCGACGAAACACCGCACGGGCAATCGGCACGATGGGCCAGGGCAGAACGGGGCCAAAGCCACCCCCGAGCTGAATCGCAATACGCATGTACCAAGGGAGGAAGGAAGGAATCTGTCGGGAGAGCTGCTCGAGATTGTGACCGGCAACACGAAGGTCTTCCGGGCGAACAACGCGGTCAACAAAGCCGACCGCGAACGCGAGGCCCTGGGGGTCTTTGAGCAGACCCGCGAGACGTTCGGCCTGCACGGTTTCCCGGCCCTTGCGCGGCACAGCCTCGGCACTCTCGACAACCCAACGTTGGACAACGGCAATGACGTCGTCAGCGGTCACGGGC
>JBDTAD010000261.1:0-4525 GCA_039924815.1 Lacisediminihabitans sp. | reverse complement strand
CAAGCTGCTTCGTAAGACGCGCCACCAGCGTCGCAACAAGAAGTAGTCGACTTTCGACTCGAAGCGCCAGGTCGCAAGACCTGGCGCTTTTGCGTTGCGCCTTTCCTTCCTCTCCACGCCCGTTGCGGTGAGGTCTGGCAATCTGCTGCTCTGAGCAGCCCTAAAGAGCCGATTGCCAGACCTCACCGATGGGGAGCCTTTCCTATTGCGCCGAGCGCGCGCTACGCCGCGAAGGGATGGGCACGCTGGGCACAAAGATGCGGGCAAAATGGGGGTGGTCGGGGTTCTAGGCTTGAACCATGCCAAACCCGGTCTCTCTCACCCTCATCGGTAAGCCGGGGTGTCATCTGTGCGACGACGCCCGGGATGTAGTGACCTCGGTCGTCGCGGAACTTGCGCAGCAAACATCCGCCCCTTCGATCACCGTGCAGGAACTTTCGATCTTCGACGACCCGGAATTGCACGCGAAGTACGTAGAAGAAATTCCCGTACTGCTGCTGAACGGGCGGGTACACAACATTTGGCGCGTCGATGCGATGCGTCTTCGCAAGGCTATTTTGGAGAACGCATGATCAAGCACATGGTGTCGTGGAAACTCGCCTCTGACGACGCGGATGTCCGCCTGGAGCAGGCAGAGAAGGTCGTCGCTGGCCTCCGCGCGTTTGTCGGGGTTGTGCCCTCGATTCGCGCTCTCCACGCCGGCGTCGGGCTTGGACAGGGCTCAACCCATTGGGATATCGGGCTGATCGTCGATTTCGACGACGAAGCTGGGCTCGAGGAATATCAGGTGAACCCCGATCACAAGGCGTTCGGCAAGTACATCCGCTCCGTTATCTCAGAGCAGGCGACGGTCGACTTCGAGTTTTAGCGCACGCTGCTACTCGCGCTTCGCTGCAGCTTCGGCCTCGGCGCGCGACTCGTACACGGGCTCGTCGAGCGTAAAGGAGAGCGTCTCCCCGGGCGCGACGAGCAGAAGGTCGGTCGGTTCCTCCGCGGTGCTGAAGTCAGCAGCGACGAGAGGCTCGTTGTTCACGTGCACCGTGAGCAATCCGCTGCCCGTTTCGAGCGAGTCCACCTCAAGAGCGCTTAGTGGCTTGCCGCCCGCACGCTCGAGGAGCGCGAGTACGGCGGCTCCGAGGCCCTTGCCTGACTTTAGGAACGCCTTTTCATCGAGCACCGTGTAGTCGTAGCGGGTGCGTATGGTGAAGCGCAGCTCATCCGGCTCCTCGTCTTCATCCGCCTCGTCGTCTTCGTCGAAGTCGTCGAGGGCGTCTCCGTAGGCACCCACGGCTTCCCAGAGCTCGCTGTCAAGCTCTTCGTCTGCCTCGCTCTGGATGCCGGCTTTCGCGACGGTATCAATGTGCTTGCGCAGGATGGCGAGGAGGGCCTCTCCGGCCTCTGCGGCGGACTGGTCGGATGCGGGGAACTCGGTGGTCATCATGCCACCGTACCCTCCGCCATCCCGACAATGCGCCGTTGTGTTATCAGCGCGGGTGTTACAGGACCCGCATTGATAACTCAACGCCGCACGGTTCGGTGGTCAGCCCTCGGCGAGTGGGGCCCACTGCGACACCGCTACGGCAGCAGGCGGTTCGGTCCGCGGAACAGGTACGTCGCCTCGCGCAGGTTCGGCAGCCCGAGCATGAGCATCAGCACGCGAGAGAGACCCATGCCGAAGCCACCGTGCGGCGGCACTCCGTAGCGGAAGAAGTCCAGGTAGAAGCTCAGCTCCTCTGGGTCGAGCCCCTTGTCCCTGGCCTGCGCCTCGAGCACGTCGATGCGGTGCTCGCGCTGGGCTCCGGTCGAGATCTCGGTGCCGTTGTAGATCAGGTCGTAGCTGCTGGTCAGGCTCGCATCATCCGCGTGCCGCATGTGATAAAACGGCCGGATGCTGGAGGCATAGTCGGTGAGAAATACGAAGTCGTGCCCGTAAGTCTCCTTGACGTACGCCGCGATCTGGCGCTCGCCCTCCGGGTCCATGTCGTCGTCGTGACGGGGAACCTCGTAGCCACGTTCGGCAACAATGCGCTTCGCTTCCGCGAGCGGGATGCGCGGGAACGGCGTCGCAGGAACCTGCAGCTCGATGCCGAACAGGGCCTCGATTTCGGCGCCGTGCTTGGCCTTCACCGCGGTGAAACCCGCGACCATCAGGTCTTCGTGCAGCTGCATGACGTCTTCGACGCCGTCGATCCAGCTGATCTCGGAGTCGACGCTGGTGAATTCGGTTGCGTGACGGCTGGTGAACGAGGGGTCAGCGCGGAAGGCCGGGCCGACCTCGAAGATCTTGCCGAAACCGGCCGGCTGGGCCATCTGCTTGAAGAACTGCGGGCTCTGCGCGAGGTAGGCCTTGGTCTCGAAATAGCCGACCTCGAACAGCTCGGCCTTCGACTCGCTCGCGCTCGCCATGAGCTTGGGAGTGTGCAGCTCGACGAAGTCGTTCTCTACCCAGTAGGTGCGCCAGGCGTGCTCAAGAGTGGTTTGGATGCGGAAGATCAGGTTGTTCTTCGGCACGCGCAGGTCGAGAAAGCGCCAGTCCATGCGCTTGTCGACGCCGGAGTCGTCGGCGATCGGTGTCTCGGCAATGGCGCGAGAGGCAATCTCGATGCCGTCGAGCTTGATCTCGACTCCACCGAGCTTCACGCGCTCGTCGTGCTTGAGCTCGCCAGTGGCGGTGAGAAAGGTGCCCTGGCTGAGCCCAGAAATCGTGTCGGCGAGCGCATCTTCGGCAGGTGTGCCGTCTTCGGCGAAGGCGCGGGGGTGTACGAGTTGCACCGCTCCGGACTCATCGCGCAGCACGACGAACTGCACCTTCTTCTGATCCCGCACCGTCTCCACCCAGCCGGATACGCTCGTGGGGCCGCCGGACGCCGCGGCCAAGTCTCTGATCAGGGTGCGTTTGTTCACCCCCCAAGTTTAGGTGACAGGCACGTCAAGCTATTCCCGGCCCTCACCGGTCCTCAGGGATCGCGCCGAAGGCGGGGGCGTGGTGGGCCTCTTCGCGCGCTGGAGCTATGAGGAGCGCGAAGCGATCCTGCGACGCCAGCGCCGACTGAGCCTGCGAAGGAGGTAGAGCCTTTGGTGCGATCCCCGAGGACACTCGTGATCATCGGGCTGAACGTAGGATTGACTGCGTGCCAGCAACACTCATCCATCTCGTGCGCCACGGCGAAGTCCACAACCCGGAGGGCATCCTTTACGGGCGACTTCCGGGGTACCACCTCTCAGAGCTGGGGCAATCGATGGCGGAGGCCGCGGCCGCAAGCCTGATCGGACATCCGGTCACGAAGCTGTACTCGTCACCGTTGCTGCGAGCCCAAGAGTCGGCACAGCCGTGGGCTGAGCGCTTTGGCTTGCCGATCACGACGGAGGCGCGCCTAATCGAGCCGACGAACAAGTTTGAGGGCAAGAAGTTCGAATTCGGTCCGGGCGTCGTGTTGCATCCACAAGCATGGCCCTGGGTGATCAACCCGCTGAGGCCGAGTTGGGGCGAGCCGTACACGAGTGTCGTGCGACGGATGCTCGCAGCCATCGAAGAAGCGCGCCTCTCGGTGACGTCGGGCGAGGTCGTCATGGTCAGTCACCAGATGCCGATCGTGATGGTGCAGCGCGCTGTCGCTGGCCAGAAACCCTTCCACGATCCGCGCAAGCGTCGGTGCTCGCTGTCGAGCATCACGACGCTGGAGAAGCGCGGAGACGTCTTTGTCGAGGCCAGCTATCAGGAACCTGCGGCAGAGTTATTGGCGGAAGCCATCGACCTGGGAGCCGTGTGAAGATTGCAGCCAGGGCGGGCATTATTGCGCTCGCCATTACCCTCGTGCTCACCGGATGCTCGGCGAATGACTCGCTGACCACGAAGGTGCACGACAACTACACTTCGGCCGACGGTTCGATTACGACCATCCGGGCTCAGGACCGCGGTGCTCCAATAACTTTCACTGGCCCGAGCGACACCGGCGAGTCGATCTCGAGTGCGAGTCACCTCGGCCAGGTCATGGTGGTGAACTTCTGGTATTCGACGTGCGCACCCTGTCGTACCGAGGCAGCACTCTTGGAAAAGTCCTACCAGAAGCTGCAACCCAGCAAGGTCTTCTTCGTTGGCGTCAACACCTTTGACCAGCCAGATACTTCCCGGTCGTTCGCGGAGGCGCACGGATTGACCTATCCGTCGATCATTGACGTCAACACCGGAGCGGTGCGTCTCGCCTTCGCCGGAAAGATGTCACCCACCGCCACGCCAACCACTATCGTGCTCGACAAGCAGGGACGGATCGCGGCGAGAGTACTCGGCGAGCTGGATTCGTCATCCATCCTCAACCAACTCGTGAGCGACGTTCTGGCCGAAGGCGCCAAGTGAACCCAGTTGGGCAGCTTGTCACCAGCGGCAGCCTGCTCGTCGCCCTGCCGATAGCGCTCTTGGCGGGCCTCGTGTCGTTCGCCTCTCCGTGTGTTCTGCCGCTCGTGCCCGGCTACCTCGGCTACGTTGGCGGATTCGCGGGCAACGGCGAGAAGCGCGACCGACGTCGAC
>JBDTAD010000260.1:0-4185 GCA_039924815.1 Lacisediminihabitans sp. | reverse complement strand
ATCGACTTTGCCGAAGACCTGGAGCGGGCAAACCTCTTCGTCTGACGTGGAGCGCACGGGGGTGCGCAACTCGTTAGGATTCGGACGCGTGAGTGCATCCCTCGAAACTCGCTCGACCATGTCGACGTCAGCCCGTTATAGGCATTCGCTCTGGCTGCTGACCGCCAGGGACCTGAAGGTCCGTTACTCAACTTCCGCACTCGGTTACTTCTGGTCGATCCTCGACCCACTCGTGATGGCGGCAATCTACTGGTTCGTCTTCACCCAGATTTTCCCTCGTGGAGTCGGCCATCAGCCGTACATTGTGTTCCTCTTGTCAGCGCTACTACCGTGGATGTGGTTCAACGGGAGCGTCTCGGATGCGACGCGGGCTTTCCTGCGCGAGGCCAAGCTCATCCGTTCGACCAGGATCCCCCGCACTATCTGGGTCGGCCGCATCGTGTTATCCAAGGGCATCGAGTTCGTCGTAAGCCTTCCCGTGATCGCGGTCTTCGTGGTTGTCTCCCAATTCACAGACACACCAGCTGTCCTTCACCACGAAATCCTGCTACTTCCCTTGGCGATCATCATGCAGGCGATTCTTACTCTCGGAATCGGGCTAATTGTTGCGCCCCTGGTCGTGTTCTTCCGAGACATGGAACGTGCGGTCAAGCTCACGCTCCGGTTTATGTTTTACGCATCGCCCATCATTTACAGTCTCACTAATCTGCCTCATGGGCTGCACCTCATCTCGGCGTTCAACCCGCTCTCCGGGATCTTCGCGCTGTACCGTTCCGCTTTCTTCCCACTGGAACTGAAGGGCCATTGGCTCGATGTCACGATAAGCGGGATCATGTGTCTCGCGATCTTCGGCATTGGCTTGCTCGTCTTCAGGCGCACGATCCGCGCCGTATTGAAGGAGATCTAAGTGGCCCAGACAACATCCACCGCCCAGCCCCTGGCCGTCATCGAGGTGAAGGATGCCGGCATCCGTTTTCGCAAGAACCGTCTGTCGCGCCGCAACTTCAAGGATCTTTTCGCCGGCCGCGCGCGACGCACTCGTTCGAGCGAGTTCTGGGCGCTGCGTAACGTCACGTTTAGCGTCGCCCAAGGTGAGGCGATCGGAGTCGTGGGTCGCAACGGCCAGGGTAAGTCAACGCTGCTGAAGCTGGTGGCAGAGGTGATGTTCCCTGACGAGGGGTCGGTGCGGGTGCACTCTGGTGTGGCTCCCCTCATCGAAATTACCGGTGGTTTCGTCGACGATCTCTCGGTGCGCGACAACGTTTATCTCACGGCAGGCCTGCACGGCATGAAGCGGCGCGAGATTGATGAACGTTTCGACGAGATTATCGACTTCGCTGAAATTGGCGACTTTCTGGATACCCCGTACAAGCACCTGTCGAGCGGGATGCGGGTGCGCATCGCCTTCTCCGTGATTTCCCGGCTGGAGGAGCCCATCCTGCTTGTGGATGAGGTGCTTGCGGTAGGTGACAAGGCATTTCGAGAGAAGTGCTACCGCCGCATCGAAGAGATGCTCGCCGGCGGACGCACGATGTTCTTCGTGTCACACAACGAGAAGGACCTTCTGCGCTTCTGCACCCGTGGCCTCTACCTCGATAAGGGCGCCCTGATACTCGATGCATCGATCAATGAGGTACTCGAAAGGTACAACGCCGACTACGGAGTCTGACCACTCTTTGCCTGCGTTATGGCGTGCGTCTGGCGAGGATGGTGGGTCCAATCACCGGAACGGGACCACGCCTGCCTCCCAGCAGCCACACAACCCCCTCCACTAGCAGCAACAGGACTTCTGCGATCGCTGCCGTCAGAATGAACGGGGCGAAGACTGCCCCCGCGTACATGACCACGATCATGGTGACAGCATCCCGCCACCAGGCGAAGGCCGTCACAGCAGGCAAGAGAAGGAGCAACAGTAGCCACGGCGAGGTGCCGAGCGGGGTTGCCCATAATTCTGCGACGGTTCCGATCACCGCATAGACGAAGGCGACCGCGAGCACCGCGTGGCAAATCATCGCAGCCGCCTGCCAGCGGCGGAACTCAATGTACTTCTGCACGCTCACGAACGACCGCATGATCAGCATCCGCAATATCGAAATGCCGCTGTCAAGAAGGGCCGCACCAAACAGTCGGTCGGCAACGCGTCGGCGGACGAGACCCGTGGCAGGATCACCATGGCGTGCAGCGGCACTCAGATGATCGTGCAGCAGTGCCGCTGCCGTTTGCCGCCCGTAGCTCGCAACAAGACCCCACAGGAACGGCGGCACCGAGGCGAGATCGGACTGGTTATCGCCCACTGCCGCGCGCTCGGGGTCATGCGCGGGAACCTCGATGCGCTGCGACTGAGGCTGGCCGCTCTCGAGAAAGCTGATCGGACGCAGTAACTGAAAGTGTCGGGGTGATCGCTGCACCAAATAGATCCGGTCGAGCGGTGCGCCGTGTTCGTCATAGAAAGGCATAGTCCACTCATGATGCCCGCTGCTCGGAGAATCCGCAGCAGGCTCCGAACGAATACTCGAAAACTATGGGGTCTGACCGCGCGGCACGACCCAGCGGGCATCCTGACCAGTGACGCCGGCGATCGTGTCGAAGTCGCTGTCGTAGTGCAGGAGGCTGAGCACTACTCCTGCACAGACGCGGGTTTCGGTCTGCTATCCACAGCTCGAGAGCGGTCGTCGGATGCCCGCCCTAGCGTGCAGGCATGCTCCGACTTGTACCCGATATTCCGCCACCGTCCGCCTATCTGGTTCCCCTGCACATCGACCGCAGCAGGGCACCGGTTTATCACCTGAGTAACGACGGCACGGAGGAGCTGCGGGGCATCTCGCTGACGCTTCTGGGCGCCGGAGTGCTGCTCGCGGGCATCCCGAGCAGGCTGCAGCCGGGCGATTTCATCGAGTTCACTCTGCGCGGAGACGACCTTGCCCGCAGCAGCGTCGTGATTGTGCGGTGGTTCCGTCCACGGGGCAACGAATACCTCTGGCGCGTGAGCTTTTAGCCGCGCTTGCTCCGCTCACGGATGAGATCAGCGGCGGTGAGCTTGTGGGCGCGGGCCGGAATCTCGTCGAGGCCAAGCCCACGCACGAGGTCAGCCGGGTCCACATCCAGCACGCCTGAGATCCGGATGATCGTGGTCAGGCTGGGGTTCGCCTGCCCGCGTTCGATCTTTCCCAAGTTTGTCACGTGCATCTCGGCGAGGTCCGCGATGTCTTCCTGACTCAGACCCAACTCCTGCCGGTACACGCGCACTCGCTCGCCCAATATCCGGGCAGCTTCAGAGTGCGTGTCGGCCATCACTCATGACTACGCGCCCGAAGCATCACTATCCAGAGTCTTCATCACTCATGCTTTAATGCCTCAAGGGTTCATGCTGTATTAGTGGCATCCCTTGAGCGCCTCTAGAGGCAGACGACGGGGTGCTGAGACGTGACCACAATCCACGAACTGCTGGACGAGTACGCCCGGATGGCCCCCGATCAACGCACCAAGGGCTTCTACTTCGAGCGACTCATCCGGGAGTTCCTCGCGACCGACCCGGTTTATTCGGCCCAGTACGACGAGGTATGGCTGTGGCAAGACTGGCCGGGTCGCGAAGGCAAGGTTGACACCGGCATCGACCTGGTGGCACGCGACAAGTTCAGCCGCGAGTTCTGCGCCATCCAGTGCAAGTTCTTCTCCCCCGAGCACTACCTCACCAAAGAAGACATCGACTCGTTCTTTACGGCGAGCGGCAAGCACCCGTTCACGTCTCGCATCATCGTCTCGACGACCAACAAGTGGTCGAAGCACGCGACGGATGCCCTGCTCGACCAGCAGATCCCCACAACCAGGATCGGCATCAACGAGCTCGAAGAGTCGGGCATCGACTGGTCGAAATATCGCTTCACCGACCCGAGCACGCTTGAGAAGGCCGAACCGAAGAAGCTGCGCACCCACCAGATCGAGGCACTCGGCGACGTCATGCGCGGCTTCGATGAGCACGACCGCGGCAAGCTCATCATGGCCTGCGGCACCGGAAAGACGTTCACGAGCCTGCGCATCGCCGAGCGGCAGGTTCAGCCGGGCGGCTCGGTGCTCTTCCTGGTTCCGTCAATCGCCCTGCTCTCGCAGAGCCTGCGCGAATGGGCGGCGGAGTCCGATCGCCCGATGCGCGCCTTCGCGATCTGCTCAGACAACAAAGTCGGCCGC
>JBDTAD010000259.1:0-8863 GCA_039924815.1 Lacisediminihabitans sp. | reverse complement strand
GTCCGTCGACCGAGGCGATTCTCGTCTGCCGTTTGATCGACCGCCCGCTGCGCCCGACCTTCGTCGAAGGCCTGCGCAACGAGGTCCAGATCGTCATCACCGTTCTGGCCATCGCGCCAGACGAGTTCTATGACGCTCTCGCCATCAACGCGGCAAGCCTCAGCACCCAGATCTCCGGGCTGCCGTTCAACGGCCCGATCGGTGGCATCCGCCTCGCGCTCATTGGCAAGCAGTGGGTTGCGTTCCCGAAGTACTCGCAGCTCGAAGAGGCCGTGTTTGACCTCACTGTCGCGGGGCGTCTCATCACCAACTCCAAGGGTGAAGAGGATATCGCGATCATGATGGTCGAGGCAGAAGCAACCGAGCACAGCTGGGACCTCATCAAGGGTGGTGCAACCAAGCCAGACGAGGCTGTCGTTGCGCAGGGCCTTGAGGCTTCAAAGCCGTTCCTCAAGCAACTCATCAAGGCGCAGATGGAAATCGCGGCGAAGGCCGGCAAGACAGTTCAGGACTACCCCGTGTTCCTGCCGTACGACCAGGTCACCTACGATGTCGTCGCCGGTGTCTCGTACGACCGGCTGAAGGACATCTACCAGATCGCAGACAAGATCGCGCGCCAGGATGCGGATGACGCGCTCAAGGACGAGGTCAAGGTTGCGGTTGCAGCCAAGGTCGCGGCGGGTGAACTCCCCGAGACAGCCAATGGCCAGGTCAGCGCAGCGTACAAGTCGGTCACCAAGAAGATCGTTCGCGGTCGGATCCTCTCCGACGGCATCCGCATTGACGGTCGCGGTCTCTCCGACATCCGTCCGCTCGATGCCGAGGTGCAGGTCGTTCCTCGCGTTCACGGTTCGGCTATCTTCCAGCGCGGCGAGACCCAGATCTTGGGTGTCACCACTTTGAACATGCTCAAGATGGAGCAGCAGATCGACTCTCTCGCTCCGGTGAAGAAGAAGCGCTACCTGCACCACTACAACTTCCCGCCGTATTCCACCGGTGAGACTGGCCGCGTCGGTTCGCCGAAGCGTCGCGAGATTGGGCACGGCTTCCTTGCCGAGCGCGCTCTCGTTCCCGTTCTGCCGCCGCGCGAGGAATTCCCGTATGCGATCCGCCAGGTGTCCGAGGCTCTCGGCTCCAACGGCTCGACCTCGATGGGTTCCGTCTGCGCGTCCACCCTGTCGCTGCTCAACGCCGGTGTGCCGCTGCGCGCTCCGGTCGCAGGCATCGCGATGGGTCTCGTTTCCGACGAGGTCAACGGTGAGACCCGCTACGCGGCGCTCACCGACATTCTGGGTGCTGAGGATGCCCTCGGCGACATGGACTTCAAGGTCGCAGGTACCTCGGAGTTCGTCACGGCGATCCAGCTCGACACCAAGCTCGCGGGAATCCCTTCCTCCGTGCTGGATGGCGCGCTGGGCCAGGCCAAGGAAGCCCGCACCGCGATTCTCGCTGTGATCAACGCGGCAATCGATGCTCCGGACGAGATGGCGCCAACCGCGCCTCGCGTCATCAGCGTGCAGATCCCGATTGACAAGATCGGCGAGCTGATCGGCCCGAAGGGCAAGACGATCAACCAGATCCAGGACGACACCGGAGCTGACATCTCGATCGAGGATGACGGAACCGTGTTCATCGGCGCGGTCGATGGCCCGTCGGCCGAGGCTGCGCGCGCCGCGGTCAACGCGATCGCGAACCCGCTGAACCCCGAGGTGGGGGAGCGGTTCCTGGGAACCGTCGTGAAGATTGCCACCTTCGGTGCTTTCGTCTCGCTCACTCCTGGCAAGGATGGCCTGCTGCACATCTCCGAGGTGCGCAAGCTCGCCGGTGGCAAGCGCGTAGAGAACGTCGAAGACGTGCTCTCCGTTGGCCAGAAGATTCAGGTGCAAATCACCAAGATCGACGACCGTGGAAAGCTCTCGCTTTCTCCTGTCGATGACTCAGCAGACGCGGCTGACACCGACGCTGTCGAGGCGCCAGTCGAAGCGTAGAGCTAACTAAGTCAGGAGTGCCCGTCCCGTTCGCGGGGCGGGCACTCCTGTTTTCAGCTCACGCGAGTAGTGCACCGCAGTGCGGGGATGTCTAAGTTTTGCGCCGTGGCCACGCCAGCTCGGGTGGTGAGGCAGTAGATGCCCCCGAAGTGGGTGCACACGAGATAGTAACGATTCGTGCATCCTGCCGGGTTTTTGCGTCGCTCTGAACTAATCTCGGTCTCAGACGCGCACGCACTCGAGTCGGGCTCGTCACAGGATCGGTTTTGCGAGCGCGCGGGGGGAGTGAAGTGACACAGCTACTGCCCGACGTGTTTTCGGCGGCATGGGAGCCGGAGTGGACCGCGCCGACGTCGATTTCGAGAGTTCGCCGACTCGGAGCGTCCGAGCTTCGAGTGTTTCCGCTCGCCATCGGGGGCAACGTTTTCGGCTGGACTACTGATGCTGAAACCACAGACGACATCCTCGACCGCTACGCCGAACTCGGCGGCAATTTTATCGACACGGCAGACTCGTATGCGAGTGGTCGCAGCGAGATCATGATCGGCAATTGGATGCGTGAGCGGCGCAATCGCGACCAGTTCGTCATTGCTACCAAGGTCGGGAAGAACGCGGATAACCTTGGCCTCTCTGCAGCCATGATCATGCGGTCAGTGAATGCCTCTCTCGAACGGTTGCAGACCGGCTACCTTGACCTCCTGTATCTCCACATCGATGACACAGCGGTCGATTTCGAGGAAACGCTGCTCGCCATCGACTGGCTGATTAGATCTGGCAAGGTTCGATACTTTGGCGCATCACATCACTCGGGTAACCGTTTGATTGAAGCCAGAGTCATTGCTGCGCAGCTGGGCATAACACCTCTCGTCGCGGTTCAGAATCACTACAACCTCATGCACCGTGCGGAATACGAAGGCACTCTTGCGTCGGTTGCTCATCAACAGGGCCTCGGCGTCATGCCGCGGTTTGCCCTGGCCGGTGGATTTCTCACGGGCAAGTACCGCACGCGGGCTGACGTTCTTCGTGGTCGGCGTGGGCTCAAGGCGACCAGCTATCTCACCAAGCGGGGCCAACGTGTTTTGGCTTGCCTAGACGGCATCGCCGCTGTGCAACAGTCGACGCCCGCGACCATCGCGCTAGCCTGGCTGCTGGCGAAGCCGAACGTCGTGGCGCCCGTGGCGAGCGCTAGCCACCCCAGTCAGGTCAATGACCTTATGGCGGCATCCACTATCCAGCTCACGCGCCATCAGTTGGCCGCGCTGGACAGAGCTTCCGTTTAGCGGCGCGGTTATCCAGGGCCGCTTAGCGGCGCTGCGCTGGACTCCGATAGGTCAATCGACAAGCGCGGAAGACCGCCCGGTCTAGACCCCGGTGGTTTCGAGCACGCTGGCCTCGTTCAGGACCCTGCTCAGCGCGCGGTCTAGTGCGGCGCCGACTGCGACGAAGTCTCCTGCGTACGCGCCGGCCATTGCACCATCCCTGATTAGCATCAGGTCGTCCGCAGCATCGCCGGGGAGAGGGTGGCCTAGTTCCTTGAGTAGCTGGGTCAAAGTTGTGGTGTACCAGTCCCGGTGTTCCGCAACTATGGCGCGAACCGGATGCCGGGGGTCTGGATATTCGGTTGCGGCGTTGACGAAGGGGCAACCTCGGAATCCGTCGCGCTGCGTGTCTTGCTCGACCAACGCGAACAAACGTTTAAGCGCCTCGGCCGGTTTTATTGCCGCGGCGACAATGGGCTCGACATCTGCCTTGACAGAGTTGTGGCGGTTCTTCACGTACTCGATAATGAGCTTGTCTTTGGCGCCGTAATGCTTGTAAAACGTGGCTTTAGTGACGCCAGACTCGCTGATCAACCGATCGATGCCCACCATGTGGATACCCTGATCGGAAAAGAGGCGATCTGCCGTCTCGAGAATCCTCTGCTTGGCCCAAGGGCTGGACCCTGTCGGAGGGACACGCTGGGCGGCGGGTTCAATTTCCACAACCGTCACAGCGTGGCTCCTTTCGGCAACTCGACTAGGAATTCTCCAAGCCGATCTAGCGCAGGCACACGTTCGGGGGGAAGTGCCTGATCTTATTTTAATGACGCAAAATCGTTGATTTTGCGGTGTTGCGTGTTGTGCACCGTCTTCGGGCGACGGCCTCTACAACCGGATTTCGGGGTGAATCCTGTTGCGGGAGTTTCCCGGATTGCTCCGTTCTAACTCCAATAATTGGAGGCTAGCACGAAAACGCGACAGACAAGTCTGTTTGTCCTCTTTTTGTTGGACGTGTCTGTACCCCAATATAGGGGGTCTCATGCGCGGGTGTGCGCGTGGCCGAGCTCGAGGGGCTGGCAGTGACGTAGGCTCTCTCACGTGAACGGCGCAGTTGAGCTCCCCCTCGGCATAGCCGAACTCTCTTTTATTGCTTCCGGAGATTCGCTCGTGCGACGCACGACTCTCCCAAGCGGTGTGCGCATCCTGAGTGAACAGGTGCCAGGCGCTAGGAGCGCCACGCTCGGCTATTGGGTGGCGGTCGGCTCGAGAGATGAACTACCCGCCAGCTTTGGCAGCACCCACTTTCTCGAGCACCTGCTGTTCAAGGGCACAGCCCGGCGCAGTGCACTCGATATCGCCGTGAGTTTCGACTCCGTGGGCGGCGAACACAATGCGATGACCGCGAAAGAATATACCTGCTATTACGCCAAGGTGCAGGACCGCGACCTCATGATGGCGGTTGAGGTACTTTCCGACATGCTCACCTCATCGCTGCTTGATCCGATGGAGTTTGAAAACGAGCGCGGGGTCATCCTCGAAGAGCTTGCGATGGCCGATGACGATCCTTCCGATGTCACAAGCGAGCGCTTTTTCGAAGCTGTGCTGGGCGAGCATCCGCTCGGGCGACCGATTGGTGGCAGCCCTGACACCATCCAGGCGGCCACTCGCGATTCGGTGTGGAACCACTACCGTGCCAATTACCGCGCGCAGGACCTCGTGATCACTGTCGCGGGAGCCGTAGATCACGACTCCGTTGTTGAGGCGGTACAGGCATCTCTCCTCGCCGCAGGATGGAATCTCAGCGCCGAAGCGTCGCCGGTTGAGCGCCGTAGCCCGAGTGGACGGTTGGTGGAGCGCGGTAGCCCGCTCGTCGTCGTGCAGCGACCGATCGAACAAGCCAATATCCTGCTCGGCGTTCCTGGCATAGCGGCGGCGGATGATCGACGCAGCACCATGGCCGTGCTCAACTCGATCCTCGGTGGTGGCATGTCGTCCAGACTTTTTCAGGAGATTCGTGAGAAACGTGGGTTGGCGTATTCCGTCTACTCATTCTCACCCAGCTACTCCGACGCTGGACTCTTCGGCATTTATGCCGGTTGCTCGCCCGCCAAGGCCGGGCAAGTTGCCGAGTTGCTCTTGGGCGAATTCCGCAGGCTTGCCGAAGGAGGTGTGACCGACGATGAGATGCGGCGCGCGTCGGGGCAGTTGAGTGGAGCATCTGCTCTGGCGTTGGAGGACTCGGACACGAGGATGTCCCGGCTGGGTAGGTCGGAAATCACCCTCGGCGAGTTCAGCGACCTTGATGAAGCGCTCCGCAGGCTTGCGCTGGTGACGGCGGATGACGTGCGGGAGTTGGCTCAGGAGCTTGCCTCCAGACCGCTCTCCGTTGCGGCCGTCGGAACCGTGGAGGAATCAACCTTCGCTGGGCTCAGCGACGAGCCAGTCTCCGTTTAGACCTCCGCACTCACCCAAGAACACACAGAGACAAGCACGACCGAAACAGGAACGACGATGTCCCACTTTATTTATCTGGTTCGCCACGGTGAGCAGCAAGACGCAGAGCACGGGCTTCCCGATGGCCCACTCTCTGGCAGAGGAACGCGGCAAGCTCAACTCATCGCACAGCGTTTGAGCGGGGTTCCGTTCACCGAAGCCTGGCATTCACCACTTCAGCGAGCGGAGGAAACGGCGTCCATCATGACCGCGAGCATGCCCGATCTGCACGCTCAACCGTCAGCGCTGCTGTTTGACTGCATTCCCTCCGGCCCGACGCCGGACATGCCGCACGCCTTCCAACCCTTCTTCGGTTCGGTGACCGAAGCGCAAATCGATGCCGGGCAGGCGCAAATGACGGATGCCGTGGCCGAATGGCTGACGCCATCTCGCGAAGATCATCACACGCTGCTGATCACCCACAACTTCGTGATCGCCTGGTTCGTGCGTGAGGTGTTCGAGGCACCCGCCTGGCGCTGGATGGGGACCAACCAAGCTAATTGCGGGCTCACCATCATCCGAGTGCGCTCCGTGAAGTCACCAGAGCTCATAACCCACAACGACCTAGGTCACTTACCCGCAGAGCTGCGCACCGGACTCCCGGTGGACCAACCGTACTAGCGACGCGGCGCTTTCAGCGCACATCCTTCGCATACCAGGTGGTCGCGTTCGGGTTGTGGTTGTATGGCGCGATCGTAACGAACCCGCTGGAGCGATAGAGGCCGGCCGCCGCGGCCAGGCTGTCGTTCGTGTCGAGCACGAGTTGCTCGGCCCCCCATTCAACGGCGCGACGCTCGAGTTCCAGGAGGAGCGCTCGACCGTACCCGTGTCCGCGGGTGTGCGGCTCAAGCCAGAGGTGCTTCACCTCGAAACGCAGCGGTTCACCGTGCCCGCTTTCTAGCTTTCGGATGCCGCCGCAGCCCACGTCCGCAACAGCACCTGCCGGGTCGACACCCTCGACCACGAGAAAAACCCCGCGCGGCGGAACAAACTGCTCGGCCGCGGGATAGACCGGCCGATATCGACCTTGCGCCACCGGAAACCCGAGTTCTCGCGAACCGAAGTATTCGGCCAGCAGCGCGTGTGCAGCGGTATCCGTGACGAGCGCTTGCCTAAAGCCGACCATGGCACAAGCCTAGGGGGATCAACGCTCGTGCCCGCTTGGTAGATTGAACAGATGACAACCAAGGTCGCCGTGATCGGCGCAACCGGCAAAATGGGCCAGCTCGTCTCGCAGATCGTTCGCAACACCGAGGACTTCGAACTTGTTGCTGAGGTCGATTCCAAAGGTGAGCTGTCTGAGATGCTCGGTGCAGACATCGCGGTCGACGTGACGCTGCCGGCGGTAAGCCAGTCTGTCGTTGAGTACGCGGTCGCGCATGGCATCAGCGTGCTGGTCGGTACGAGCGGATGGTCGGGGGAGCGGATCGCGACCCTGGAGCGCACGATCACCGGCAACCTCGCCGTTGGGGTCATCATCGTGCCGAACTTTTCGATTGGATCGGTGCTCGCTACGGCGTTCGCGCGCATGGCCGCACGCTTCTTCGATTCCATCGAGATTATCGAGGCGCACCACGCCTCTAAGATCGACTCACCCTCAGGAACTGCGGTGCGCACCGCCGAGCTCATGGGCGCTGCGCGTGCGGGTCTTGGCCCCGTCGCCGCGCCACACACCGACCAGCGTGCGCGCGGTCAACAGGTGGCGAGTATCCCCATTCACAGCCTGCGCATGCAGGGCGTGGTAGCCAAGCAAGACGTGATCTTCGGCGGGAATGGCGAGATGCTCACGCTCAGTCACGAGACCCTGTCACCGAGTGCCTACGAACAGGGAATCCTGATCGCTCTGCGTGCGACGGTCACTGCCAGAGGCGTTCTGGTCGGTCTCGATCAACTGATTGATCTGGGCGGAGCCACGACGGTATGAGAGGTCGCATTGCGGTGGGCATCATGTCCTTGCTCCTCGTGCTCTATCTCGTGGTGGTCACCCAGCTCGCCTTCCGCCTGCTTGCGGTCGACCTGGCCGTCGCGAAGGTGATCGGGCTTGCGCTCGTTGTGCTGCCACTTCTCGGCGCGTGGGCGCTCGGTGCCGAACTGCTCTTCGGCATCCGTAGTGAAAGACTTATCGGGGTGCTGCAAGCCAATGGTGGCGTGCCGTCGGACTCCCTGCCCGCCCGCGCCAGTGGTCGACCGGAACGCGCCGCCGCTGACGCGGCGTTTCCGAAGTACCAGACGGCTGTCGAGGCTGCTCCTGGTAGCTGGCAAGCCTGGTTCAGGCTCGGCCTCGCCTACGACGCGTGCGGCGACAGAAGACGAGCCCGACAGGTGATTGGTCGTGCCATCCGGATGGAACGTGTGGAGCGCAAGGCCGCCTGACAGAGCGTTCGCCGCGGTTGCCGATGCTCCGGCTATCGGTTCTCCAGAAGGACGTCGATCGCCTGCTGTGCGGTTGGGTGACGAAAGGAAAACCCGTCGGCCAGGAGCTTCTCCGGTAGAATTTTCTGGCTGCTCAGCAGAAGCTCTGGCCCGGCCTCCTGCATCGCGAGTGCGATCGCCCAGGCGGGAACAGTGAAGGGATACCAGCGTCGCATGCGGCGGGACAGATAAGAAGTGATCCGATCGGAACTTGCGGGGGTCGGTCCCGCGAGGTTCACGACACCGCTCAGTTGTGAGTGCAGTAGGTGCCGAATGGCAGCCACCTCATCGTGCAGGCTAATCCACGGCCAGATGTCCCCACCGGTGGCCAGGCGAGAGCCGAGGCCCAGCCTGGTGAGCGTCATGAGTGGGCTGAGTGCGCCGCCGCGGGCTAGTACGAGCCCGGTGCGGAAGGTGACGAGGCGGGTCTTTGCTGGGCGAAATTGTGCCGCCTGTTCCCAGGATTTCACAAGATCCGGAAGAAAACCGGAACCCTTGGTCGAACTCTCGGTGAGGCGCTCTCCCGGTCGATCGCCGTAGTACCCCACGGCGGAGGCGTTCAGAAAGACCGAGGGCGGGCGGGAGGCCATATTCATCGCCTCAGCCAACGCCCGCGTTGTTTCCACCCGGGAATCAAGAAGTTCTGCTTTATAGCGGGAAGTCCACGGCAAGTGTGCTAACGGTGCGCCCGCAAGATTGATGACCGCGCCG
>JBDTAD010000258.1:0-2108 GCA_039924815.1 Lacisediminihabitans sp. | reverse complement strand
GACGGCAACCACGTCGAAGACGGCCGCAAGATTCTGGCCGAGGCGAATCATCCGCTCGTCACGGTGGCTACCACCATGGACGAGGGCGCCGACAAGGCCGCCGAGCTGGCTTCGAAGTAAGGGACTGAAAAACATGTCAATCTTCGTCAACAAGAACTCCAAGGTCATCGTGCAGGGCATCACCGGCGGTGAGGGCACCAAGCACACCGCTCTCATGCTGAAGGCTGGCACCAACATCGTCGGTGGCGTCAACGCTCGCAAGGCGGGCACGACCGTGACCCACGCCAGCGCTTCGAATGACACTCTCGAACTGCCGGTGTTCGCCACCGTCGCCGAGGCGATTGAGAAGACAGGGGCGGATGTCTCCATCGTCTTCGTTCCGCCGGCTCACGCCAAGGATGCGGTGGTCGAGGCCATCGAGGCCGAGATCCCGCTGGTCGTCGTGATCACCGAGGGCATCCCCGTGCAGGACTCGGCCGAGTTTTGGGCGCTCGCCAAGGCCAAGGGCGGCACGACGACCATCGTCGGACCGAACTGCCCCGGCATCATCACCCCCGGTGAAGCGCTCGTCGGCATCACCCCGGCGAACATCACCGGCCCTGGCCCGATCGGACTCGTCTCCAAGTCGGGAACGCTCACGTACCAGATGATGTACGAACTGCGTGACCTGGGCTTCTCCACCGCGATCGGCATCGGCGGCGACCCCGTCATCGGCACCACCCACATCGACGCGCTTGCCGCGTTCGAAGCGGACCCCGACACCAAGGCGATCGTCATGATCGGCGAGATCGGCGGCGACGCTGAAGAGCGTGCTGCGGATTACATCAAGGCTCACGTGACCAAGCCGGTCGTCGGTTATGTCGCGGGCTTCACGGCCCCAGAGGGCAAGACGATGGGCCACGCTGGCGCGATCGTTTCTGGCTCCTCAGGCACCGCGCAGGCCAAGAAGGAAGCCCTCGAGGCTGCGGGCGTCAAGGTCGGCAAGACGCCGTCCGAGACCGCGAACCTCATGCGCGCCATTCTTGCTGCGTTATAAACAGCCGTAACAGTTACTCGTTCGGAAGGCCCGCTTCGGCGGGCCTTCCGTCGTTAACCCCGCAGTCATCCGCAGTTTGTCCCAAATGAAGGCATTCCAGCGTTGCTCAGGTCAGATTACGGGCATCCGGGCACTGTCAGCGCCCGCCTGCCTTCATTTGGGACAGCAGGCGTGCGCCGGCGTGCGGGAGCGGAGGGACGGGAGCGGAGGGACGGGGAGTGGCCGCAAAGAGTTGGCAAAGAGAGCGGTGTCCGGAACGGCGAACCGACGATGAGCGGATACGCCGGTAGGCTCCGACGGGTATGAATCGCTCGCTCACCGCCCTCTTTGCCGCCCTCGAGGCGTTGCTTGTCGTGGGCATCGGCGTCGGAATCTCCCTCGTTCCGCTCACCATCATGTGGGCGGTGCAATACGGCCTTCAGATTGACTGGGTGGTGTTCTGGCGGGCATCTGTCGATATCTGGCTGCTCGGCAACGGCGGCGAACTCCGCTTCACGCTCGATGCGGCGACCGCCACCAGCCTCGGCTTTACCGGCGCCAGCGCGCCATTCCTGGTCAGCATCGCACCGCTGGGGTTCGCGCTGCTGACGACACTTTTTGGTGTGCGAGCAGGGCGCCGCATCGGTGAGACGCCGCATCCGCGGGTGGGCACCGCATCCGCTCTCGGAGTCTTTGTCGCGCTGGCCGTGGGGCTTACGCTCAGCGCACTCAATCCGCTTGCACGGCCGTCAATCTCCCTTGGCGTGCTGTTTCCCACACTGTTCTTTGCGCTGGGTATCGCGATCGGGTTGGTCAGAGCGGGCACTGTTGCTGAACGCTCAACCACGCGGATGCGCGCCCTGCTTCGCCGGCTGCCCGACCGCCTTCCCGAAGTGCTTGGCCTCGCCCTCCGAGGTGGTACCGCTGCCGCCGCCGGCGTGCTCGCCGTCTCGGCACTCTCGGTTGCTGCGCTCATCGTGGTCAACTACGCCAGCATCATCGCGCGCTACGAGGGTGCCCATGCCGGTGTGCTCGGCGGTATCACGCTCACCATCGGCCAGGTTGCCTTCTTGCCCAACCTCGTGATCTGGGC
>JBDTAD010000257.1:0-1991 GCA_039924815.1 Lacisediminihabitans sp. | reverse complement strand
AGCAGATCGCGAATGACGGAACCTCTGAGTTCCGGCACTCGGCGCCCGGCCAGCGCGCGCATCGTCAGGATGTAGAGGCCAAGGGCCACGAGGGCTCCGATGAGGGAACCGCCGATGAGGAAGGGCGTGCCGAGGTCGCCGCCCACCCCAACGAGCACCCCGTCGAAGATGCTGATGAACGCCGCACCTAGTAGTGCCCACACGAGTGGGAAGGCGAAGATGCGCCGCACGATCCCCGGTCGAGGGCGGCCCGGAGGTGTCGGATCGGCGGGCTTGTTGTGGCTTTGGGCTGAGGTTGTCGTAGTCATTGAGGTTTCCGTTCTGGCCGAATTTCGGCGCTAAGAAAACCCTAGAAAAGTGGGTCAGGCAACGCGTCCCCCAAAGGATGACAATGCGTGTTTTAGTCTGCGATGCCGTTGCGGTGGGCGTAGACCGCGGCCTGCACGCGATCGCGTAGCGCGAGTTTGGAGAGCAGACGTGAGACGTAGGTCTTCACCGTCTCGCGGGTCACGAACATCTCGGCGGCGATCTCGGTATTCGACAGTCCCCGAGCGAGCAGCCGCAGCACCTCAAACTCGCGGGCGGTCAAAGAGGCTGCCGCGGCCGGTGCTGCTGCCGCGTCGTTGGCGGCGTGCGGAGCGGTGGGCAGCGCAAAGCCGGCTTGTTTGAGGGCCTCTTCGATCGCGAGATGCTGGCGTTGATCCTCCTGCTCCCGTTGGCGGCGAACGAGATCCCCAAAGATCCACGGCAGCGCGAGCACGGCAGCGAAGGTGAACCAGTCGAGGCTCGACTCGCGCGACCCCGCGCCTCGCAGAGTAAGCGCGAGGGCGACGTATCCAGCACCGACCGCCACGGCGATCCAGGCGCGATACCGATGTTGAAACGCTGCAACAGAGTAGATGGCAAGCAGTAGACCGAGCCCACCGAGGCCAACATTGGCGCCGACGAGTTGAGTTGTTGCGAAGCCGATTCCGCTGAGAGCCAGCGCGACCGCGGGCACAGTTCTGCGGAGCGTGAGGGGCAGCGTGATGAGAGCAGCGAGGGATGGTCCGGCCCACAGCGGCGCAGCGTTTGGCAGCTCGCCGAGTTCGAGTCCACGCACACCTAGGGGGACGAGCGACAGTCCGAACAACAGCAGAGCGATGACCGCATCACCAACAACCAGCGGCATCCCGCCCCACATTGTCTTGACGTTGGGGAGTGTCATCGCGTCGCCACTCCGCTTCGTGGCTGGCGTGGGCGGTGGGGGGATGGCATCCGTAACAGGCTAGTAGGTGTCGCGCTTGGTCAGCGCTTGATGAGATGGATGTTGATGCCCGGCAGATCCAGGTCGGCCCAGGCCTTGTCTGTGGTGACCACGATCCAATCTGTTGCTTCGGCGACAGCGAGGCACGCTCTGTCTGCGAGCGAGAGTCCACGATGCTTGGTCTTTGGCCATAGGTCGGTGGCAATGACGGCCATGGCAGGATCAAACGCGACCGATCCCACGCCCATTCGTGCGATTTCCGACGCGAGTGGTGCGGAGTCGATGTCACCGTTGGCGGCCTTCTGGAGCACTTCGGCGAGGTTGACGGTTGAGATCAAGGCGTCATCGAGCATGGCCTCCACTTCATCTGCACCCGGCTCCTCATTGAGGTAGGCGAGGAGGGCGGAAGCGTCGAGAACATACATTGCTTTACGCCTCGTCGGCGAGGTCACGAGCGGCTTCAGCGTGTCGCTCCGCGACGAGTTCATCGGCGAGGCTCTTACCGAGGAGACCGCGAGCGTCCCGGAACATCTTTCGTGCCGCCGCTCGTGCCGCTGCTTGGGTGGAAAGGTGAATCTCGCCGTCCTCCTCCCAGATGTTCAGCACGACGCTGGGTTCGAGGCCGAGTTGTTTGCGGATCTCGACTGGAATGACGATGCGACCTTGCGGGCCCAGTACTGCGGTATACCGGCCTCCTCCGGGCGTGGTGTTTTTCGTAGCGACAACGACTAATTCAGGCATATAG
>JBDTAD010000256.1:0-3374 GCA_039924815.1 Lacisediminihabitans sp. | reverse complement strand
ACCTGACGCCGAGAGAACTCACCGAGATGACGGATGCTCTCGAGCGGCTGCGCAGTGCAGTCGCCGACGGTAGCTTCACGGCACTCGAATCCGACGAGGACGTGCACGCAGCCATGGAGCGCGGCTTGATCCAGCTGGCTGGCACTGAACTTGGCGGAAAAATTCGCGCGGGCCGTAGCCGTAACGACCAGATCGCCACGTTCATCCGTCTGTACCTCTTGGATCACGCTCGCATTATTAGCCATCAGGTGATCGACCTCATTGATGCGATTGCAGCCCAGGCCGAGGCGCACGGCGACGCAGCCATGCCTGGTCGCACCCACATGCAGCACGCTCAGCCGGTCCTGCTCGCCCACCACCTACTCGCGCACGCCTGGCCGCTGGTGAGAGATCTGGAAAGACTGCGCGACTGGTCGGTGCGCGCTTCGAGCTCTCCGTATGGTGCTGGAGCGCTCGCGGGTAGTTCGCTCGGCCTCGATGCAACCCTGGTTGCGCACGAACTCGGCCTGGGCGAACCCACCGAAAATTCGATCGACGCCACGTCCAGCCGGGATGTCGTTGCCGAGTTCGCCTTCATCGCCTCGTTGATCGGAATTGACCTCTCGCGCTTCGCCGAAGAGATCATCATCTGGAACACCCGAGAGTTCGGTTTCGTCACCCTTGACGATGGATTCTCGACCGGATCCTCGATCATGCCGCAGAAGAAGAACCCCGATATTGCCGAACTCGCGCGCGGCAAGGCGGGGCGGTTGATTGGAAACCTCTCCGGCCTGCTCGCAACACTTAAGTCGCTGCCGCTGGCGTATAACCGCGACCTTCAAGAAGACAAAGAGCCGGTGTTCGATTCCGTCGCAACGCTGGAACTCGTACTTCCCGCCTTCGCGGGCATGGTCGCAACTCTGCGCTTCAATACCGAACGCATGGCCGAACTCGCACCGCAGGGGTTCTCCCTGGCAACGGATGTCGCGGAGTGGCTCGTCACCCAGCGCGTGCCGTTCAGGGATGCGCACGAGATCAGCGGCGCGCTGGTGAGCTTCTGCGAGCAGCGCGGGATTGAGTTGAGCGATCCGAGCGATGACGAACTGGCCGCAATTTCGAAGCACCTCACGCCAGAAGTGCGCAGTGTGCTGACGGTTGCCGGCTCCATAGCCAGTCGCGACGGCGTCGGCGGAACCGCGCCGATACGAGTTGCCGAGCAACTGGTCGCATTGACAACGCGCGTGCGCGCCGTCTCGAACGCACTAGGGGTGCTCTAGCCGCCGTGTTCGACCGCGAACTCCTCCGTGCCCCGGCCTACGAGGTTGCTCCGCTCCTTCTCGGGTCGGTGCTTTCCGCGACGTCAGCCGAGGGCACCGTGAGCCTCCGCATCACTGAAGTCGAGGCCTATCACGGCTCAGCAGACCCCGGCTCCCATGCTTTTCGTGGAAAAACGAACCGCAATGCTGTCATGTTCGGCGAGCCTGGGCACCTTTACACCTACTTCACGTACGGCATGCATACCTGCGCGAACGTGGTCTGCGGAATTGAGGGCCAGGCATCCGGTCTGTTGCTTCGTGCTGGAGAGGTCGTTGACGGACTGGAACTCGCGAGGGCGCGACGCACTACAACCAGAACGGATGTCGACCTGGCCCGCGGTCCGGCCAGACTCACTGTTGCGCTGGGTATTGCGCTCAGCGACGGGGGAGCCGACTTAGCCGATAGCCGCATCCGTCTCGACCTAGTGCAGCAAGAGTTCGACTACGCGATAGGCCCGCGCACCGGTGTTTCCGGTCCGGGAGGCACAGAGGAGTTTCCGTGGCGTTTCTGGTTGCCGGGGGACAGGACCGTGTCACCCTACAAGCGTCACGTTCCCAAGAAGAAACTCTGACCCGCGGCCGCCGCAGTTTGTCGTGAGGCATTAATTGCATCCTCCGCTACGGTGGATGGGTGTCAGAACCCTTTGTAACAACAGCACTGTCCAATCAGCACAATGACGATTCGTTTCCCGATATCTGGGAGGAGATTGTCTGGCGCGGCCTCGTGCACGTGTCGACCGACGCGGCAGAGCTGAAGAGCCTCCTCGCTGGCGAGCCGATCACTTACTATTGCGGTTTCGACCCAACCGCTCCCAGCCTGCACCTAGGCAACCTCGTGCAGCTCTTGCTGCTGCGCCGACTGCAGTTGGCGGGGCATAAGCCGCTGGGTCTGGTCGGAGGATCGACGGGGCTCATCGGTGATCCCCGTCCCACCGCGGAGCGCACCCTCAACACCAAAGCAACGGTCGAGGAGTGGGTTGGTTACCTGCAGGCCCAGGTCTCCCGCTTTCTGAGCTTTGAAGGAACCAACGCGGCCCGCTTGGTGAATAACCTTGACTGGACCGCGCCGCTCAGTGCCATCGACTTCCTTCGTGACATCGGCAAGTACTTCAGGGTGGGCACAATGCTGAAGAAGGATGCTGTCAGCGCACGCCTGAACTCGGATGCGGGTATCAGCTACACCGAGTTCAGCTACCAGATCCTCCAGGGCTTGGACTTTCTCGAGCTGCACCGCAGCTACGACTGCGTGCTACAAACCGGGGGCTCCGATCAGTGGGGCAATCTCATCAGCGGCACCGATCTCATCCGTAAGGCAGAGGGCGCGAGCGCGCATGCCATTGGTACCCCGCTCATTACCAATTCCGATGGCACCAAGTTTGGCAAGAGTGAGGGCAACGCGGTCTGGCTGGACCCCGCGCTGACCAGTCCTTACGCTTTCTACCAGTTCTGGGTGAACACCGACGATGCAGACGTTATCCAGCGACTCAAGATCTTCACGTTTCTCCGTAGGGCCGAGATCGACGGGCTCGCGGATGCGGTAGCGAACGAGCCCTTTAAGCGCGAGGCCCAGCGAACGCTCGCCTTTGAAGTCACGAGTCTTGTGCATGGCGAGGCCGCGACCAATGCGGCGATAGCGGCCGCGCAGGCGCTCTTCGGTCAGGGTGAACTCTCTGCACTTGACGAGAACACTCTTCGCGCCGCCCTCAGTGAGCTCCCCAACGTCTCAGCGTCGCCTAGTACGAGCGTTGTCCAACTACTGGTGGACACGGCCCTCTGCTCGAGCCTGGGCGACGCACGCCGCTCGCTCGAGCAGGGTGGGGTGTACCTCAACAATGCGAAAGTGACGGATGCCGCCCTGACGCTCGCCAGCTCGTTGCTGCCTGGCGGTATGGCAGTCCTGAGGCGCGGCAAGAAAACCCTCGCGGGCGTCTTCGCCGCGTAGTCGGTGGCGGCCATCCACGCGCGACACGCCCGGGTTGGTGGCCAGCTTGCACGACACCCACGCGACACGTAATCTTCTTACTTGTCACCCCAAAGGTTCGGGATAGCCGCAGTGCTTACCGGCCTCAAGAGGGACTA
>JBDTAD010000255.1:0-2040 GCA_039924815.1 Lacisediminihabitans sp. | reverse complement strand
CGCTGGCGGCTCCGGTCATCGCGCTCGTAGCGTTCTTCAGCTTCGTGCAGAACTGGAACAACTTCTTCCTGCCCTTTGTGATGCTCCCGTCTAGCGATGGATATCCGATCCAGGTTGGGTTGACGTCGTTGCTCGCATCGACGCCGGCATTCAACCCGAGTTCCGCGGGATCGGACTCCGTTCAACTGCCGACACTTGCCTTAGCGACCATCGTGTCCATCCTCCCCGTACTGCTCGTGTTCATTTTCTCCCAGCGTTTCCTCGTTGCAGGGATGACCGCGGGAGGCACGAAGGAATGATCGAGATCGCACGAGGAGAAGCAGTATGAAAATCACCGGGTATCGCAGTCTGACGACCTACCACGACTGGGATCGGCTCACCGGCGACGTCAATGGTGTGATGGGCGGAAATACGACCCCGGTTCACGTTCTTATCATCGAAACTGACTCCGGGATCGAGGGCATTGGTCTGGGGCAGCACGCCGACATTGAGCGAGTCTTTCCCGCTGTCGAAGGGGAGGATCCACTCGCGGTAACGGGACTGTACGACCGGATGCTGAATTGGGTTTTCAAGGCCGGGCACGCTGGTTCAACTTTTGGAACGATCGGCGCGGTTGACATGGCGCTCTGGGACATCAAGGCGAAGGCTGCAGGCCAGCCCCTGTGGCGCCTGCTGGGTGCGCGGGATCGCTTCGTTCCCGGCTACGCGTCTGGTCTTGAGTTCGGTTTGGACGACGACGAGTTGGCTACCCTGTATAAACGGTTTGCCGAGCGTGGCTTCAAGGCAGGAAAACTCAAGGGCGGTCGCGATCTTGATCGCGACATTCCGAGGCTGAAAATACTGCGCGAAGCGCTGACTCAAAATACCCGGCACCCGGCGATTATGTTTGACGTGAACGAGGCCTGGAACGGCGCTCAAGCCGTGCGATATCTGTCCGAAATCGAGAAGCACCTCGATCTCACCTGGATCGAAGAGCCTCTGCGGCGCTGGGACGCGGCGGGCATGGCAATGCTGCGCAGCAAGGTGAAGACGGCTATCGCCAGCGGCGAGAACCTCACCGGCCTGGAACAATATCGGCCGCTGCTGGACGCCGCTGCGTTAGATGTTGTTCAGGTCGGATCAGTTTGGGGGATCACGCACTTTTTGCGCACCGCCGTTTTGGCCCACGGGCACGATCTTCCCGTGAGCATCGTCGCGTACAACGCGAACCCGATCGCCCATGCGGCCGTGGCAGTGCCCAACATGCTGAGTCACGAAGTGCAGGATCTCGGGATGCCCGTGGGACTCGATGTTGACCAGGAGTTCGAAAACGGCGGCATCGCGCTGGGCGAACGCCCCGGTCTCGGCATCGAGGTTGACGAGTCGGCGATGCGTTCGGGTTCAGCGCCCGTAGTCGCGCCTTCCACTAGCCCACACGTTCGTCCGTTGCGCGCGGCACTCAGACTCGTGGCCGAGCCGGACGTCATCGATACCGCACTGCCGCTCGCCGGTCGGCAGGGACTCGAGGTGGCGGAATGAGCGCTTCCGCCTCTCGTCACGCGTTCATCGTGGGTGTGCGCCCGGAGAAGCGAGAAGAATACCTTCAGCTTCACAGCGCCGTCTGGCCGGGTGTTGAGGCGAAATTGAGCGAGTGCAACATCGGCAACTACAGCATCTTCATCACGGAGAACACCCTGTTTGCCTACTATGAATATCGCGGTGAGGACCATGCTGGCGATCTGGCGCGGATTGCTCAAGACCCGGTAACGCAAGAGTGGTGGACCCACACGGACCCGTGTCAGGTGAGAATCGCCAATGAAATTGAGCCGGGCGCGGCCTGGCAACCGATTCAGGAAGTGTGGCATTTGGTGTGAATCAGCGCATTGACTCCCATGTTCACCTGTGGACCCGGGCATTAGACCCGCAGGACTGGATCGATCCCGAGACAATGGCGGCGATCGACCGTGACTTCAGCCCGGTGGATCTCGTTCCGATGCTGGAAAAAACGAATGTCGACGCGGCAATCGTCGTGCAATCCAGCAATAGTCTCCCCGAGACGTT
>JBDTAD010000254.1:0-2491 GCA_039924815.1 Lacisediminihabitans sp. | reverse complement strand
CGGCTATCTTGGCGGGCTCGCTCTGTCGGGGCCTCTCGGACTGTGGGAATCCGGGCTCGGTGCCGGGCTTGCAGTGGCGAACTCGGTCCTCGTCGGCACCCGGGATGTCGACCCAGCGGAGCAGAATCTCGTCGACGAAGGATTCATTGAGCTGGTCACGGTCGGGCCAGACATGGCTGAGAACCTGCGTCGCGCGATCGCCGGGCGACCTGTGTATGTGCACATCGATTGCGACGTGCTCGACCCCGGAGTTGTTCCAACTGACTACATCGTGCCTGATGGAATGACTCTGGACCAGCTCAGTTCCTGCGCTCAGGTGCTCGCGAGCAGCGAGCTGATTGGCATCGAAATCGGCGAACTCGAGACCAACGTTGACGACGACTATGACGGTACATGTCCTCCGGCGCAGATCATCATCGCCGCACTGGAACCACTGTTTGAGAAGATCACTCAGGAACAGCCTGGGGTGAACGCGGTCGAGCGCCCCGCTCCGCGACGACGGTCGCTGAGAGGTGCGCCGACCAGAGTCATAGTCGACAACGGCGACCGGGTCGCAGTTCCCATGGGTTACGACACACATCGGTTACGAGACAGTGGGTGACCTCAACTCGAGCCAGCCGGTACTAGGTCCGCCCGCAAGCGGAACCCTCGCCGTGCGCATGGTGGTGGCTCGGTCCTCTGCTCGGATGGAAGCGATTTCCGAGTCATAGTGCAGGGAAGGCAACTGCGGGACACCTGGTTACGCTTGATTCATGGATCGCAACAAGGTGTCGGCGGCGTCGGTCGGCTTCGACACCGAGCGGCTTCGGTTACGGCCGTGGCGGGTCACCGACGCCGAATTCCATCGAGGGCTTTGGCAAGAACGCGATTCACGCGTCCCTGCGCACCGTCGGATCGGGCAGGACGGGCATCCCACCATTGCCGAGTTGGCGGACCGGATCCGCAGCTACGAACCTGTGCCGGCACCTGGCCTCCTCGTGGTGCAGCCGCGGGGCCTGTCGGTGCCCATCGGGTATTGCGGACTCATTCCGAACAGCGCCGGTCGGCCCGACGAGCCGGAACTAGCGTTCGAGTTCCTCCGTACGTCGTGGAACAACGGGTTCGCAACCGAAGGGTCACTTGGGATCATCGAACGGGCGCGCGAGAGCGGGTACCGCCGCCTCAGTTCCTCTGTTCGGGATTGGAACACGGCATCATTGCGAGTACTCGACAAACTGGGGTTTATAGACACGGGCGAAAGAGAGATCGACGAGAAGCATGGCGATTCGCTCCTTCTGACAATGACCCTCTGAGTATCTCGGCTTTGCGCGCTATGGTCGAACCATCAACGTGTGCTGACTTCTGATGACTCGAGCCACGCTGGCAGCACTGTGTCGCATCGCATGGGTTATGAGGCACTTCGGTTTCGAGACACTTTCCGGGATCGTGCGGCCAGACTGTGCTTCGCTGGAGCACAGCTGAGCCGCTGGGAGGCCTTTGTCGCTAAGTGAATATCGTTCTGACCCGGTCACAGAATGCACGGTAGGCCTCCTCCGTTGGCCACGTCCCAGGTTGGGAAAGTACCGCCGGACCAAGCGGGTGAGCCTCGAAGTCGGTCACTGTACTCGCTTTGATGTACTCGTTGCGCATAAGAACCAATAAGGCCTCTCGTGCGATTGAAGCGTCGCGTTCCTGGTCCAGCATCTGAGGCGCATCCAACGAGAAAGCGGACCCCTTCTGGGGCTTCCACAGATGCCATGCGTACTCCCTTCCGTTATGCGTTCCGCTCATCCCCAGCACCGGGTGGGCTAGGTCGTTCCGGTATTTGTTGCCCAATGTGAGAAGTTCAAGAAGGTGCTGGCCGTCCTGCCAAGACTTGGGAAGGAGGCTCCGGAGAAATCCGATCTTGGAGTAGGTGGCCATCTCAATGAAGTTGGCCTGAAGCAGTCCAGGGCGAGTCGGGTCTGACATTGCGGCGACGGTCATCGAAAGGGTGAGGTCGAGCTGGCCCCACGTGATGATGAAGCGGCCGACATGCTGCTCGACAAGTCGACGCTCTTCCTCGCTGGCTACTATGTCCGGACGCGTGCCGTCAGAAAGCACCGTGTGGAACGCGGGACGACCGCAGCTATTCTGCATGGTGAGAGCGTAGCTGCGTGCCTCGGGTCGGACGACGTTGGTTGACTGCCTCATGCGGCTTGGCCGGCAAAGAGCAGAGGGCACGTGTCTGTGGTTGCCAAGAGAGCCTCTTGTATCCGCAGGAATTCGAGGCGTCTCGCCGCGGCCCGCTGATGACGGCGGGCGATTCTATCGATGACAACGATGTCGGATCTCATGGGATTCGAGACAGATAGGTTACGAGACTAGAAATGCGCATTTGTGAGATGCAGCAGCGGTTAAGCAACCTGTATATTCATCACAACAGCCGATGATGGCATCTTCCCGGGGAGCCGTGCGCGGACTACGCCGGTTCGCGAACGAGGGAACTGCCCATGGATGTTGAAGGATTAGT
>JBDTAD010000253.1:0-1803 GCA_039924815.1 Lacisediminihabitans sp. | reverse complement strand
CCGGTCACCGTCCAGAAGATCACGAGGCTTGTGATGGCGGAGGCCAGGGCCGAGACCGCGATCCCGGCCAGTACCGTGCGCGATGGCGTGATCCGACCGAGCGAATTGGCGAGCAGCAGTGTCGTTCCGAGGGCGAGCATCGCGCCGACGAAGGCGGCAACCGGGAGCAATACGGATGCGCCGAGCAGCAGCACGGCCACGGCACCGAGCGAGGCACCGGATGACAGCCCGAGCAGATACGGATCGGCCAGCGGGTTGCGGGTGACAGCCTGCATCACCGCGCCGCTCACGGCGAGCCCCGCACCCACCGCGGCGGCGGTCAGCACCCTGGGCAGGCGCAGCTGCCAGACGATCCCGTCTCGCAGCTCAGGCAGCGGACTTGCGCCGAAGCCGAGGTGGTGGGCGACAGATCCCCAGACCTCCGCAGCGGTGATGTTCGTCGGGCCGATCGTGATCGCCAAGGTGACCGAGGCAATGAGCAGCACAACGAGCGTGACCGCGACCACGGTCACCCGCGACCTCCCCGCGGGTCGGGCCGCTCTCGCCGGTCGAGCTTGTCGAGACCTCACCGCCGCATCACTTCAGTTTCAGTGCCCGCAGCTGTTTCGCGGCATCCGTTGCCGCATCCACGGTGCGCACCCCGGCCTCGCTCGCCGCGAACGGCACGATCACGTAGCGATGGTTCTTTACCGCGTCGAGAGCTGCGGTCGCAGGGTTTCCTTCGAGCACGCCGATCTTCTTCTGCACGGTGCTCCAGGATGCATCGACAAGCACGATGACGTCGGGGTTGGCGGCGATCACCGACTCCCAGTTGTACGAAGTCCAGGTCTGCTTCACGGAGGCTGCAATGTTCGTGAGTCCGGCGGTCTTCATGATGAGCTCAGGGGCCCCGATCCCGGCGCCGACGTAGGGCACGGAGGAGCCGGACGAGAACCACAACGCTGTCAGCTTGCGCTTGTCTGGCGTGATCGAGGCGAGCGTCTTCTTCTGGCTCTTGATGAGCTTCGAAGGGCTCACGTGGAAGATCGCTGCGACCTGATCAATCTCCTTGAAAATGTCGGTGAAGCTGAGTTTCTTCGGCTGGAATGCCGCCTCCTGACAGGCCGCGGGCGAGACGTAGGTGTTGACGCCGAGTGCCTGCAGGTCAGACCGGTTACCCGCACCATCCGCGGAGAAGTTCGATTCCCAGCCCGCATAGATGAAGTCGGGGGATGCCGCGAGTACGGCCTCCTGCGAGGGCTCCTTGTCAGAGAGCACGGGTAATTTCGCCGCGGTCTTCTCCCACTTCGCCGGGACCGGGCCATCCTGGAACGCCGTACCCACGATGCGGTCGCCGAGGCCGAGGGCCAGCAGCATTTCGGTCGAGGTCGACTTGATCGTTATGACCCGCTTCGGCACAGCATCGCCGAAGTCGACGGTCGTTCCACAGTTGTCGACGCTGAGCGCAGACGGCGAGGTAGAAAGATGCTGCACCTCTGCCGCCGCGGTCGGCACGCAGCCAGCGAGCGCTAGCGCGGCAACCGCAGCAACGGCGAGGGAACTGTAAAGACGAGCGGGACGCACGGACACGAAGACTCCTGGGATGGCATGGCTGTGATCATCCGCGGGTTCTACTGACCGGCGGGAGACCTTCCGCCCCAGATCCGGGGTGAACGCACCGCACCACATCCGGCGCGGGGGTCTATAGACCGATTCTAGTTGCGATCACCACGCCCACGGCGATTGATGCCATCCACTGCAACTCCACTAGCGCTGACGCCCCACTGTTCCGCCGCATCGTTGGCAATTTCCGCCCCATAACTC
>JBDTAD010000252.1:0-3185 GCA_039924815.1 Lacisediminihabitans sp. | reverse complement strand
ATGGTGACCGAGGTCATCGCGGCGCACACCAGGCGGATGGATGGGCTCGGGCTCACGGCCTAGGGGTGCGCGAAGCTGGCCTCAGGCTTTGCTGAGCTTGTCCAGCATCCGCTCGTCTGCTCTGTTTCGGAGACTTCCGAGGAAAAACGCGACGATGAGCGCGGCGACAGCGGAGAGCGCGAGGCTCGCGACCCAGATCCAGCCGCCGTCAAACTTCCACCCGGCCCAGGTCAGTGCTGCCCATACCGCTGCGGCAACTGCTCCGCCCAGTGCGGGCAACAACAGCACGCCGTAGCTGTGGCGGTGCGGCAGGACGTACCGCAGACCACCCGCGATCACGATGCCTCCGAGGATCGCGAACAGGAGTTCCATTATTAAGCCACGAAGCCGACGCGCCTGGTGGACTCTGAGCCGATCTCGATGTAGCCGAAGGACTCGAGCGGAACCAGGTACACGCTGCCCTTGTCGTCGGTCAGTCTGAAGAACTTCGCGGAGGACGCGAGTGCGTCTTCCACGACCTTCTCAATCTCGCTGGCCGGCTGTGCCGACTCGAAGCTGATCTCACGGGGGCTGTTGATGATGCCAATGCGAATGTCCACGTGTTCAGATTACGACAAAGGCGAGGGTGGTTCAGGCGCGTTCGCTGTCAGCGGTTGCCGATAGCTTTGACGCATGACGACATCCGGGTTCCTGCGCAGCACGCGGGATAATGCGACCGGTGCCGGCGATGCCGCCCCAGTGGTGCTCGACGAAGGGCAACAGGCAGTGCTGGCCCTGGCGGATGACGCGTCCGCCGCCGTTCTCGGCGCACCGGGAACCGGTAAGACCACGACCCTCGTCGAGTTCGTCGCAGACCGCGTACTTCGCGCTGGCCTCGCGCCCGAGCAGGTACTCGTGCTCACCACCTCCCGAGGCACGGCGACTCGTCTGAGAGACCGATTGGCACTGCGACTCGGAGTGCCCACCAATGGGCCGCTCGCGCGCACCGTGAACTCACTCGCGTTCGACATCGTTGGTCACGCAGCGAAGGTCGCGGCAACCGAACCACCGCAGCTCGTGACCGGCGGCGAACAAGACAGTGACCTCGCCCAGATCCTCGCCGGTCAGCTCGAAGACGGTACGGGCCCGGCGTGGCCCGAGCACCTCGGGCACGAGGTCCGGCGACTGCGCGGGTTCCGCACCGAGCTGCGTGAGCTCATGGCGCGTGCCACCGAGTTCGGGGTCACGCCGCAGCGGCTCCGAGCGCTCGGCATCGAGCACGAGCGGCCAGAGTGGGTCGCCGCGGCCGAGTTCATCACCGAATATCTTGCCGTGATCAGTAGGTCCAGGCCCCACCAGCTCGACTCGTCCGAACTCGTCCACTTCGCCATCGCCGCAGTGGCCGGAGACGACCCGGGCGACACCGTGTCGCGTCTGAAGCTCGTCGTGGTCGACGATCTTCAAGAGGCCACCCGTTCGACCCTGCAACTCCTGCGTGCGCTCGCCGCCCGTGGCATTGCGATCGTCGCGTTTGGCAATCCAGATGTCGCGGCCAACGCGTTTCGCGGTGGCGAGCCGGATGCCCTCGGACGCCTCGGCGCGGAGCTTCAGATCCCATCGCTGGTCACCCTCGCCCTCCACCGCAACCACCGCGCCGGTGCAGCGCTCACCGACTTCACCGGCCGCGTCACGGAGCGCATCGGCACCGCTGGTGCGGTGGGGCACAGGGATGTCACCCCCGCGGAGAGCAGCTCGGATGCGGCCGAGGAGGCCGCGGTTCTCTCCCTCCAAGCGGCAACTCCCGCGCGCGAGTGGGCCGCGATCGCCCGCCAGCTGCGAGAGTGGCACCTCGTTCGCGGCCTCGACTGGAGCAGCATGGTCGTCGTCGCCCGAAGTGGCGCACAACTTCCGCTGATTGCGCGGGCGCTCGCGCTCGCCGAAGTCCCCACCCGCACCGCTGTTGGAGGCCGTGCGCTGCGTGATGACCACGCTGCCAGAGGGCTCCTCACCGTGATCGACGTTGCCATCGGCCGCGAACCGCTCACCGCTGAGATCGCGAGTGAACTTTTGCTCGGCCCCTTCGGTGGTCTCGACCGGCTCGCCCTGCGCCGAGTGCGCCTCGCGCTGCGGGCGGAGGAGATCGCAGGTGGCGGCAATCGACCAAGTGACGAGTTGCTGGTTGAGGCGCTCGCCGCGCCGGGAAGGTTCGCCACGATCGACGCACGCGTCGGCCGCAATGCCGAGCGGATGTCCGCCACGCTCGCCGCCGTCGGCGCGGCTGCGGCAAACGGCGGCACCATCGAAGAACTGCTCTGGCTCGCCTGGGAGCGCAGCGGCCTCGAAAAGCCGTGGCGCGACCAAGCTCTCAGCGCGGGGATCACCGCGGCGGAGGCGAACCGAAACCTCGACGGAGTGGTCGCGCTGTTCACGGCGGCGAAGCGATTTGTCGAGCGACAACCCGGCACCGCGGCCACGGTCTTCCTCGAGCAAGTCCTCGATGCCGAGGTTCCAGAAGACACCCTCTCTCCGCAGTCGCACACCGACACCGTGCTCGTCACCACCCCATCCGGAACGGTCGGTCTCGAATTCGATGTTGTCGTGGTCGCCGCACTGCAAGAGGGCGTGTGGCCGAACCTGCGCCTGCGCGGCTCTTTGCTCTACCCGCAGGAACTCGTACGGGTGATGAGCGGCCTCGGTGGTGTCGAAATCGACGAACGTCGACAGGTGCGCGATGACGAACTGCGGATGTTCGCGCTCACGGTTTCCCGCGCGCGCAGGCAGGTCATCCTCGGGGCGGTGGCCAACGAAGACGAGGCTGCGAGCGTGCTGTTCGCGCTCGCACCAACCGCTGAAACCGTGGATGCCGCGACTCTGAGGCCGCTGTCCCTGCGCGGCCTCACCGGCAGGCTGCGCCGCGAGCTTATGTTGCCGCAGCGCAGCGTGGGGGAGCGCGAGGCAGCAGCATCCGCCCTGGCGCAGCTCGCGGAGGAGAAGGTGCCCGGTGCAGATCCGTCCGAGTGGCACGGTCTGCTTGAGCCCTCCACCACGGAACCGCTGTTCGCAGAGGATGAGCGGGTGCGGGTCTCACCGTCGAAGCTCGAGGCCTTCGAGCAGTCCGCACTCGACTGGTTTATCGACTCCATTTCTGGCACCCAGACGTCGACCGCGATGGGACTCGGCACGATCGTCCACTGGGCGATGGAAAC
>JBDTAD010000251.1:0-6411 GCA_039924815.1 Lacisediminihabitans sp. | reverse complement strand
CGGAACGCCAAACCCCGTCGATGTACAGGTCAGAAAGGAAGGACATGGTCTCTTTCAGAGCGATTGGAGAATGGTGGACAGGTCTTCGGATCCTCGTGCCAGTAGGACGACGTCGGCGCCGACCAGGATGAAGCGAGCGCCCGCGTGCGCGTACGTGCGAGCAGCGGCGGGGTCGAAGGCGTTTACGCCGAAGGGCTTCTCGGCACCGCGGGCGGCATCGAAGGCGCGATGGACTGCGGCGACCACGTCGGGGTGGGTCTGCTGGCCGAGCAGGCCCAGAGAGGCCGCAAGATCGGACGGTCCTACGAAAATACCGTCGATTCCATCGACCGCGACGATTTCAGCCGCAGCATCGACGGCAGCGATCGTCTCGATCTGGACGAACAGCGAGACCCGATCCTCCGCTGTGGCGAGATAGTCGGGGATTCGGCTCCATCGAGATGACCGAGAGAGAGCCGAGCCGACTCCACGCATGCCCGCGGGGGGATAGCGCACCGCCTTGACGAGTTCCCGGGCTTGGTCCGCGGTATCAACCATCGGCACCAGGATCGTCGTGGCGCCCAGGTCGAGGACCTGCTTGATCAGGACCGGATCCCCCGTCGGAACCCTCACCACCGCTGCGATGTCATAGGCCGCGACCACCTGAAGTTGCAGAAGCACCGACTCCAGGCTGTTCGCGGTGTGCTCCATGTCGATGAGGAGCCAGTCGTGGCCGGCGCCCGCGCAGATGTCGGCGACGAGAGGACTGCCTGAGCAGAGCCACATCCCGGACAGCGGGCGATCGACAGCGGCGAGTCGCTCGCGGAGGCCAAGCGTCAGATGAAGCGACATGTGATGGTTCCCATCGGTCCGTAGTCGCAGAGGATGTCATCTCCGCGACCCACCCACATGGGGCGGGTGAATGACCCAGCGAGGATGATCTCGCCAGCTTCCAGTCGTGCGCCATGCTGGTGAAGCTTGTTGGCAAGCCATGCGACCCCGTTCGCCGGATGATTCAGCACCCCAGCGGCAACGCCCGTCTCCTCGATCTCGCCGTTCTTGAACAGCAGACCCGGGATCCACCGCAGGTCGATCTCGCCCGGCGTCTTGTGGACGAATCCGAGCACCATCGCGCCGTATGCCGCGTTGTCGCTGATCGTGTCGACGATCGTTCGGCCATCCAACTCGATATGCGAGTTGAGCACCTCGAGCGCGGGCACTACGTAGTCAGTGGCTCGCAGCACATTCTCGAGGGTGCAGTTGGGGCCCTCGAGCGCGTCCTTCAACACGAAGGCCAGCTCCACCTCGATGCGCACGTTCGAGAAGTCGTCGACACGGATCTCAGCGCCGCTGTCGACGACCGTGTCGTCGAACATCACACCGTAGTCGGGCTCCGAGATCCCGGTCGCCTGCTGCATGGCCTTCGAGGTGAGACCGATCTTGCGGCCCACGAGTCGCCGGCCGGCTGCGAGGTTCCGGTCGCGCCAGACCTTTTGGATCGCGTAGGCATCCTCGATCCCGGCATCCGGGTAACGTGCCGTGATCCGGGGAATCACGGTGTGCTCGCGGTCGGCGATGGCCAGCTCCTCAGCGATCGCCTCGATTGTGTCGCGGTCGAGCATCAGAGCTGGTTGCCGAGCTTGTACTCGCCTTGCGCGTCGGCCGACGGCGTCACGTCGCTCGGACGGACATAAGAGAACCCGTCCGCACCGATCGTCACCGCCATTTCGCTTGATTCCGTGCGGGGGATGACGGGCTGCGGGTTGCCATCCAGGTCGAGCACGAAGGAGCCATCCGTGTACCAGCTCGGCACGACGGGGTTGCCCCACCAGTCGCGGCGCTGGTTGTCGTGCACATCCCACGTGACGACCGGGTTGTCTGGATCACCGGTGTAGTAGTCCTGCGTGTAGATCTCGACACGATGCCCGTCGGGGTCTCGTAGATAGAGATAGAAGGCATTCGAGACGCCGTGGCGGCCCGGCCCGCGCTCGATGGCATCGCTACGCCGCAGCGCACCAAGCTTGTCGCAAATCGCGAGGATGTTGTGCTTCTCGTGCGTCGCGAAGCACACGTGATGCATGCGTGGGCCATCGCCTCCTGTCATAGCGGTGTCGTGCACGGTGGGCTTGCGACGCATCCAGGCGGCGTAGACGATGCCGTCGTCGTCCTGGATGTCCTCGGTCACGCGAAAGCCAAGACTCTGCATGAAGTTGACGGCGCGTGGCACGTCGGGCGTGATTTGGTTGAAATGGTCGAGGCGCACGAGCTCGCCAGGAACGTGCAGGTCGTACCGCCAGGACAGGCGCTCGACGTGATCGGTCTGAAAGAAGAACTCGTATGGAAATCCCAGCGGGTCTATGACCCGCACTGAGTCACCGATCCCCTTGGTGAAGCCGCCTTCGCGGCGCTCGGTCCTGCAGCCGAGTTCAGAGTAGAAGGCAACCGCCTTGTCCAGATCCTCCGCGGAGCGGACTCGGTACGAGAACGCGGCGACGGCGGCGATCGGTCCTTGACGCAGCACCAGGTTATGGTGAATGAACTCTTCGGTCGAGCGCAAATAGATCGCGCTGTCATCCTCCTCGGTGACGTGCAAGCCTAGAACGTCGACGTAGAAGACCCGGGAGGCCGCGAGGTCGGTGACCACCAGGTCCAAGTACGCGCAGCGCAGAATGTCAGGCGCAGGTACCGACGGGGTCGCGACCGGGTCGCTGGAACGGATCGGTGTCTCCTGGGAGACATAGAAGCCCGAGGAGGTGAGGGTCCTCTCGCTCTTGGCGGTCATGTCAGCTTCCTTGTTTGCCGAAGGTGGGGTTGTGCGCGGCGCCGAGCGTGATGTGCACGGCCTGCTGGTCTGTGTAGAAGTCGATCGAGCGGTATCCGCCCTCGTGGCCGAGACCCGAGGCCTTGACGCCGCCGAACGGAGTGCGCAGGTCGCGCACGTTGTTCGAGTTGAGCCACACCATCCCCGCCTCGACGGAGCTCGCGAAGTTATGAGCTCGCTTCAGATCGTTCGTCCAGACGTAGGCGGCGAGGCCATAGCGCACGCCGTTGGCCAACGCGAGTGCCTCCTCGTCCGAGTCGAAGGGGGTGATTGCGACCACGGGGCCGAAGATCTCCTCCTGGAAGATGCGCGCGTCCGGCTTAACGTCGGCGAATACGGTCGGTGCGACGAAGTTGCCATTCGGAAATCCATCCGGCCTTCCGCCGCCCGCGACGAGACGCGCCTCCTTCTTGCCAATCTCGACGTATTTCATGACCTTTTCAAAATGCTCGGGATGCACCAGAGCACCGACCTCGGTCGTGGGGTCATGCGGATAGCCGACCTTGACGCGCGAAGCCTGAGCCGCGTACCGCTCAACGAACTCGTCGTAGATTGGCCGTTCCACGAGGATGCGGCTGCCCGCCGTGCAACGCTCGCCGTTGAGGGAGAAGACACCGAAAATGGTCGCGTCGATCGCCGCGTCGAGGTCGGCGTCGGCGAAGACAACTGCGGGTGACTTGCCCCCGAGCTCCATCGAAAGGCCCTTCAGATACGGAGCGGCATTTCCGAAGATCAGCTGGCCGGTGCGGCTCTCACCGGTGAAGGAGATCAGAGGCACATCCGGGTGCTTCACCAATGCGTCGCCTGCGTCTTCGCCGAGTCCGTTCACCAGGTTGAAGACGCCCTGAGGCAGACCAGCCTCCTCGAAGATGCCTGACCAGAGCGAGGCCGAGAGCGGAGTGAACTCTGCAGGCTTCAGCACGACCGTGTTGCCCGTTGCCAGCGCCGGTCCGAGTTTCCACGACTCAAGCATGAACGGGGTGTTCCACGGCGTGATGAGGCCCGCGACGCCGATCGGCTTGCGGTTGACGTAGTTGATCTGCCGTCCTGGGACCTTGAAAGTGTCGTCGACCTGCGCCACGATCAGGTCTGCGAAGAAGCGGAAGTTCTCGGCGGCCCGGCGAGCCTGGCCCAGTGCCTGCGTAATCGGCAACCCAGAATCGTACGACTCCCACTCGGCCAGCTGCGAATCGCGCGATTCGACGATGTCGGCGATCCGATGCAGGATGCGCGACCGGTCGCGGGCCACCATCCGCGGCCATGGGCCATCGGTAAACGCACGGCGTGCGGCGGCGACTGCGAGATCGACGTCGGCTTTCTTGCCGGCGGCCGCCTTTAGATAGGTCGTGTTGCTCACCGGATCGAGTACGTCGAAGGTGCCGCCGTCCAACGAGTCTACGGATTGCCCATCGATGTAGTGCTGGATACGGTTCGGCAGCCCCTGGGGGACGTGCGCTGCCGTGCTGTCGGTCATGGTCATTCGATTGGTCCTTCTCTGTGGTCTGAGGAAGCGGGGTGATGCGCGAGGACGGCGTCCATGGTGCGCCAACGGTGTCGACGGACCGCCAGCTCGATCTCGAGAGGTTCGGCGCCCGAGCGGATGAGCTCGAGCAGCTGCGCGTGTTCGTCGACCGATTCCCGAGCACGACCAGGTACGAAGTTGAAGATGGTCTCGCGCAGGCTGGACAGGCGCGACCATCCGCGTTGGACCAAGTCCATCAGGTGCTCGTTAGGGCAGCTCGCGTAGAGCTCTGCGTGGAACGCGGCATTGAGCTGGGTGAACGCCAGCGGGTCAAAGTCGGCAAGCAGCGCACGGAGGCGATCGTTGATCGCCTCAGCACGCGCTAGTGCCTCGTCGTCGAGCAGCGGAGCGGCGAGTGCCGTCGCCAGTCCCTCGACCAGACCTAGGGTCTGCATGGTCTGCAGGTATTCGGCCTTATCGATCGCCGCAACGCGGGCCCCAACGTTGTGCTCGAAGGTGACGAGCCCCTCGGCCTCGAGCCTACGGATCGCTTCGCGCACCGGGACGACGCTGCAGCCAATCGCCTGGGCGATGTCGACGAGGACGAGACGATATCCGGCGCTGAACGCGTGATTCGCGATGCGCTCGCGGATCCACAGGTAAGCCTGTTCGGACTTACTCGTGGAGCCCAGCGCTTCGACCATCATGAATCCTCCCCGAGGGACGCGTTGTAGCGGACTCGCCACTCCCCCGTCAAGGGAAACAAGCCGTCGACCGGATGTCCCTCCCGGACGCGATCGGCGATCCAGGCGTCCTCCGCCTCCTGGCCGATCGCCGCGTCAACAATCTCGGCCACAATCTCGATCGGGATCACTATCACACCGTCGGCGTCGCCCACGATCACGTCGCCCGGTCGGACGGTGGTTCCTCCGCACGCGACCGCGACATCCGTCTCCCACGGCACGTGACGACGACCGAGAACGGCCGGATGCGGTCCCGCGCTGAAGACGGGGATGCCGACCGCCGCGACGGCGTCGACGTCACGGATGCCGCCGTCGGTGACGATCCCTGCCGCATTGCGGGCGCTAGCGCGAAGCGCGAGGACGTCGCCGAGCGTTCCTGTACCGATCTCGCCTCGGGCCTCGATGACGATGACTTCGCCGTCGCCGACCGTGTCGAACGCCCGCTTCTGTGCGTTGTAGCCCGTACCATGCGACGCGAAAAGGTCTTCTCGATTGGGCAGCAAGCGCAGGGTCCGTGCGGTGCCGACCAGCTTCCGCTCGGGATGCAGGGGCCGTACGCCGCCGACGGAGGCGTTGTCGATGCCTTGACGTCGCAGCTGGGCAGACAAGCCGGCTACTGGCACCTCCTCCAGCTTGCGCCGGAGTTCGGCGGAGAGCCCCGTCTCGGGCAGCGGCGGAAGCCCTGCCGCCTCCCGGTTGCCCCACGCCTCTTCGCGTTGGGTATCGTCCACCGCGGGGAGCGATCCGATCAGTGGATCGAATTCTTCGCCATCGCCTTCCACAACAGTGGTGCGCAGGCGGCCCGAGCTCGGGCTGCCTGCGGCTGTCGGGGCATCGACCTCGACCTCCACGACATCCCCAGGGACGATCACTGACGAACCGGCCGGCGTCCCCGTGAGGATGACATCGCCGGTCTCCAGAGTGAAGTGCTGCGAGAGGTCCGCCACGATCTGCGGTAGCGAGAAGAGCATGTCTGCAGACGTGTCGTCCTGGGCGGGCCTGCCGTTCACCCACACCCGAACTCGCAGTGCGGCAGGGTTGACTGATTGCGCGTCGATCAGCTCCGGACCGATCGGCGTGAAGCCGTCGCCGCCCTTCGACCGCACGTTGGAGCCGCGATCGTTCGCACGGAGGTCGTAAACGCCGAGGTCGTTGGCCGCCGTTACCCAGGCCACATGGGCCCAAGCGTCGGCGAAGGTCACCCGCCGCGCTGGTTTGCCGATGACGAGCGCTATCTCGCCTTCGAAGGCGAGCAACTCGACGCCAGTGGGGCGAGCGACGACGCCGTTGGTTGCCGCGATCGACGACGAGGGCTTGAAGAAGTAGGACGGGCGATTCGGGGTTCGACCGCGCTGATCCGCTCGTGAGCGATAGCTGAGATGGATTGCCAAGATCTTCCCGGGGCG
>JBDTAD010000250.1:0-2382 GCA_039924815.1 Lacisediminihabitans sp. | reverse complement strand
GTGACGAGCAGGGTGTCGAAGCCAGCTTTGGCGGCGCGGTCGACGAGCGCCATCGAGCGGTCGCGATCTTTCCACATGTAGAGCTGAAACCAGTTGCGGCCGTTCGGGTTGACGGCTTGCACGTCTTCGATCGCGGCGGTGCCCATGGTGGAGAGCGAGAACGGGATGCCGGCGGCGGCGGCGGCGGAAGCTCCAGCGATCTCGCCCTCGGTCTGCATCATGCGGGTGAAGCCAGTGGGGGCAATGCCGAACGGGAGGGCGACCGGACCGCCCAGCACATCCCATCCGGTCGAGACGGTCGAGACGTCGCGCAGAATGTTCGGGGAGAACTGGATGTCTTCGAAGGCTTGGCGGGCACGGGCCAGCGAGATCTCCGCCTCGGCAGCACCCTCGGTGTAATCGAAGGCTGCCGTGGGGGTGCGCCGCTTCGCAATCGCGCGCAGGTCGTAGATCGTGAGTGCTTCTTTGAGGCGCCGTGTCTTGGCGTTGAACTCGGGCTTCTTGAACTTCATCAGTGGCGCAAGGTCGCGGGGGCGGGGGAATCTGCGGTCAACCATGATCGTGGCTTTCGTTGTGGTGGGCGGTCGTGAGGTGTGTTTCGGCGTAGTAGCCGGAGATGTGGTTATTCGTATGCAGTGTCGCGGCGTCGCGGTCGCCCGCGATGATCGCCATCAGGATAGTGCGGTGCTCGGCCCGCAGTCTGTCTGCCGTGGCATCCCAGTCCGGTAGTCCGGCCGCGCCCTCAAGCACATAGCCCTCGATGGACGAGCGCAGCCCGGTCATCATGGTGGCGACGACCTGATTTTCGGACGCCTCGGCCAGGCTCAGGTGGAACTGTGCGTCGAGTGCCAAAAACTCCTCTGGCGTGAGCTGCGGTGCTTCCATGGCATCGAGAAGCTTTGCTGCGTCAGCGAGGTCGATGGCGTCGCTGCGCTCGGCGAGATCGCGAACGACCGCGGTTTCGAGCAGCAATCTGGTGCGGACGATGTCGGCGACCTGAAATCCGCGGGCGGCCACCTGCATCCGCATCAGCGCACCGATTGCGCTGGAGGGTGAGGCAATAATGATGGCTCCGGATTGCGGGCCAGACCCGGTCTGGGTGCGAATGAGCCCGAAGACCTCGAGCACTCGCAGTGCTTCGCGAACGGATGACCGGCCGACGCCGAGCTCGGAGGCCAGCGCGCGCTCCGGCGGCAGGTGATCCCCTGGCCCGAGCTCGCCCGAAAGCAGTCGACTCTCGATCGAGTCGAGCACGATCTTCCAGGCGCGGGTCTCTGGTTCAGCCATGCGCACACCCCTCGAAAAGCTGTGGTCAGACCACTTGGTCTGACCACAGCTTATACCCGCACGCTATAGCACGCGCGCCCGCGCTTGCATAACTCAGGAGCTCCCCAACTCGCGCGCCGCTCGCCGAACGGACGCGTCTTGGTGTTTTGTGCGTAACTCAGGCAATACGCGTCAACCCTCCGCTCAGCTGCCGAGAGCACGGGCCTCGGGATCGGCGTGCGCGACAAATTGCAGGAGTTATGAAAGACCCGCCGACCGAGCGCGATCGCGGGGACTGCAAGTTGCAGGAGTTATGAATTCGCCGGATCATGCGAGCGTTAGGAAGCGGCTTCGAGCACCTTCATGAACTCGCGCATCCACTCCGGGTGGTCTGGCCAGGCCCGGCCGGAGACGAGGTTGCCGTCGACGACGCCCGCGCCACCCTCGAAGATTCCACCGACCGCCTCGACATCCGGCTGCACTGCTGGGTACGCCGATGTTGTGCGTCCCTTCAGCACTCCGGCCGACGCGAGGAGCATCGCGCCGTGGCAGATGGATGCGACCGGCTTGTTCTTCTCGAAGAAGTAGCGAACGATGCGCTTGGCGTCCTCGTCGTTGCGGATGTACTCCGGTGCTCGACCGCCGGGAACGACGGCCGCGATGTAGTCGGAGGGGTCGACGTCTTTGAAGGCAATGTCGGCATCCCAGGTGTGCCCGAGCTTCTCGGTATAGGTGTCGAATCCGTCGACGAAGTCGTGCACGACAAACTGCAGCTTCTTCTTGGTGGGGGCGGCGATGTCCACCTCGTAGCCGGCTTCTCGCAGTCGCTGGTAGGGGTAGAAGACCTCGAGGGTCTCGGCCGCATCTCCGGTGAGAATGATGATCTTTGACATGGTGTACCTCTCTGTACGGTGGTTTCCCCCAGTGTGGACGGGCCGCCGCAAGCCTTCAACATGTTTTCGCACCATGCGCGAAACAGAGCCAAGATCGCTGTTCCCCCGCGCATCCGCCAGCCGTAGACTCGGCGCTATGACTGCAGGGACGCAGCGAGAAGCTGTGGGGCTCCAATCGGCGGATCGAGTGCTGCGCGTGCTCGAACTGATCGGTGCATCCCCG
>JBDTAD010000249.1:0-1971 GCA_039924815.1 Lacisediminihabitans sp. | reverse complement strand
TTGAGCTTTGAGATGCCTCGCGCGTGCGCCTCATAAATGACGGTGTGGTCGAGGGGGATGTTGGGTTTGCTGACACCTGCCCAGTCGAAGTCGTTGTCCTGCACGTACGAGCGCCATTCGCCGGCCGCCGTGCGGGTGAGACCGCGGGCGTAGGGGTCGATGAGATGCAGGGTGGGGTCGAAGCTGTTGGTGGGGGAGTCTGGGCCGTCGGCTCGCAGCGAGTAGTGCGCACCGGGAACGAGGTTCGGTGAGTGGCCAACCCAGACATTGTCGGCATCCTTCGTCAGCTGGATGCTCTCGGAAACCCACTCGGAGTCGGTGTCGCTCAGCAGGCACAGCACAATCGAGCTTGCGGATGCCGAATAGACGCGGATTTCTCCGCCGGTGGGAGTTGCTCGCACCCCGAGATCTCGCAAAGCATCGTGCTCGGTGGCGGTGCCAGCATTCGGACGAGTGGTCGGTGCGGCGTCGGGCATGCGTTCTAGAGTAATGACTGCGAGCGGGCAGCTGGTGCCCCCGCGCACTGCGGAGGGGTGAATGGCCGTCTATCTCGACCATGCGGCGACCACGCCCATGCTGCCCGAGGCTCGTGCTGCCTATGTCGAAGCCCTTGACTTAGTGGGCAATCCTTCGTCGATTCACAGTCAAGGCCAGAACGCGAAGCGGATGCTGGAAGAGGCCCGCGAGCAGGTTGCTGCATCGCTCGGCTGTGACCCGATCGAGGTCGTGTTCACCTCCGGAGACACAGAGTCGGTCAACCTCGCTATCAAGGGGTTGTACTGGGCTCGCGCTCTGGAATCGCCGCAGCAGCGCAGGAGAATACTCGTTCCCCGCGGTGAGCATCACGCCACCGTCGACACGGTCGAGTGGTTGGAACGCTACGAAGGCGCGGTGATCGAGTGGTTGCCGATCGATGCCGTGGGGCGCGTGTCACTGGCTGCGCTCGCCGCAGCACTGGAGCATCCGGATGATGTCGCTCTCATCACGCTGCTCTTGGCCAACAACGAGGTCGGAACCATTCAACCGATTGACGAGGTCGTCGCGCTCGCTGCCGCCCTCGACATCCCGGTGCACGTCGACGCGGTCTCCGCCTACAAACACCTGCCGATCGACTTCGCAACCTCAGGCCTAGCGGCGCTCAGCGTCTCCGCCCACAAGATCGGCGGGCCGCTCGGTATCGGCGCTCTCGCACTTTCGCGCACAGCCACGGTCGTTCCGCTCATCCATGGGGGAGGGCAGCAGCGCGACGTGCGTTCCGGCACACAGGATGCTCCCGCCGCCATCGGCTTCGGGGTCGCAGCGCAGCATCCGGCGCCTTCGTTGCAGCCGCTGCGTGACCGCATTGCTGCCGGGGTGCAAGCCGTGGTTCCCTCGGCCGTGTTGCGCGGTGACCCGGTCGGCCGAGTCGACAACAACGTGCACTTCACGTTCCCTGGTTGTCAGGGCGACTCTCTACTGTTCTTGTTGGATGCCGCGGGCGTCTCGGTGAGTACGGGATCTGCTTGTCAGGCGGGCATCCCCGAGGCCTCCCATGTTCTGCTGGGTATGGGACTCACGGACGCGGAGGCGCTCGGCGCCCTGCGCATCACGGTGGGACACAGCACGACGGGGGCCGACGTCGACGCCTTCCTTGCCGCTCTGCCCGCAGCCCACGCGCGCGCCCTCCGCGCCGGCTACGCCGCCCGCGACGTCGCTCACTGACCGCATCCCTGCCCTTCTCGTAGCTCGCCGCTGCTTTCTGGCGCTCGCTCGTACCCGCCCGAGATCGCCCAAATGAAGGAGACGGTGACTGTTTCGGCTGGACGCGTCCCGGAAACCCGGGGAATCCGGGCGAGCGCTAGCCCTCGGCGCCTTCCTTTGGACGGGAAACTCGCAGGCACGACGGCACGGCCCTGAAGCTCGTCGAGGTCGTGCCGTTCGAACTCACTGTCACCGCAGGACACTCGTCTCTGCGGTCACGGCACAAACAGA
>JBDTAD010000248.1:0-1931 GCA_039924815.1 Lacisediminihabitans sp. | reverse complement strand
GAATTGCGCTTCATGTCTGCGATTTCATGCGCGGTCCACTCGGCGGCGAGCGCCGCACCGGGCACGGACAGAAGTCGCAGTCTGATCTCGGCGTCTATCGCTGCTTGGTCCGCGGCGGGTTGCTCACCCACGGTCAGTGTGTTCCAGATGGAGGCACGCCGCGCAGCAGAGAGCAACATTGTCACAGCGGAAATGCGAGTCTCACGATCACTTAACGCAATCACCCGCCGAGTGGATGCGCGACCGATTAGGGCGGCGACGATACCTGCCACAACAATCGCAAGGAACGGGAGGATTGCGGTCGAGAAGACTCGCCATCCGTCATCGGAAGTGAACCAGTCAACGAAATTATTCCACCACTGCATGTCGGCACACTAACCTGCCTGACGGATGGCGTGACAGACGTGAGAGGCGAGTCTCCAAAGAAAGTCAATTGAAGCGGAAGCAGTCGATGGCGTCATCGATGCTCCAAAATTCTCCGAGAACGAGAAAACGACGCCGCATCGCGTTGAGGCGCTTAGCCCTGAACCGGTCACCGCGCGGGTCGTCGAAACGCTCGATGTAACCGAGGACATCGCCATCCGGTCGGGTGAGACGCCACAGCTCATCGTGCACCCGGAGCATCGCGATGCCGGGGCGTACGAGCGGTACGGGAGCGACGAAGTCATTGTCAACAAAAGCCAGTGTGGGCATGGGCGTCTTTCGGGTTCTGCCGGCCGAATCGAGTGGGTCACCTCGACGATAGGTGCGGCCACCGACATCCGATGTGTCCTGCGCAGCGAGAGCTGGCTAGCCGATCGCAGCGCCTGTGCCCTCTACTAGCACAAGGTCGGCGTCGACTACTTTTCCCGCGCGGGCGGTCTGGGCGAGCACGATACCGACCAACACGAACGCCGCACCAATGAACTGAACGGGCTCGAGCCCCTCGCCCAACCACAACCACGCGAACAGAAAAGCGAAGATGACTTCTGCCGAAGCAACGATGCCGACCGCTGTCGCCGCCAGGTATTTGAGCGCGAGCAGCGAAAATAGGAACGGCATGAACGAGCCCATCACGATGTTCCACAGCAGAGGCACCCACACCGGAACGACGACGCCCGCGAGATTGCCGCCGAGAGAGACTGCAACGCCCAGTGCGCCACCGTCGAGCTTCCACCAGTCGCCAAAGGCGAACCAGAACAGAGCTGCGATCGTCATCGTCCAGAACACGACTGCCAGGGGCGAGAGCGCGCCGACCGTCCGTTCGCCGATCAGAAAGTATGTCGCCAGTGTCGCGGCTGCAAGAAGCGCCATCAGCACGCCGACTGGGTTCAACGCTGCCGTCCACACTTGCGCGACGACGGCGAGTCCAACCAGAACACACCCGATGGCGATCCACAGTCGTGCCTTGACCTGTTCTTTGAAGACAAAGAACGCGACCAGGGCGACGAGCAATACGGCCATGTATTCGAACAGCAGAGCGATCCCCACGGGGAGCAGACTCACCGCTATGGCGTAGCTGAACTGCAGCATGGCAACACCTACGACGCCCAGCAGCACAAGCAATGGCAGTGTGCGAAGCGGAACCTTGAACGCACGGCGGTTAACACACAGCAGTACGATGCCGGAGATCACAGCGGTGCCGAGAACTCGTGCGAGCGTCACTTGGGACGCGCTCAGGCCGGCTTCCACGAGCACTTTGGTGGTGCTTCCGTTGAGGCCGAACAGAACAGCCCCGAGGAGCGCGAAGAAATAGCCAATCTGTGTCTAGCGCGAGCCGGTGCCGTGCACGGCAAACGGCTCGATCGACGCGATCTCATCTGCAGTGAGTGCGGGTGCGGAGAGAACGCCGAGGTTGTTTTCCAACTGCGCTACGCTCGACGCGCCGATGAGCGCTGAGGTGACCTGCGGCTGGCGGAGCACCCAGCTTAGGGCGAGCTGGGCGAGGCTCT
>JBDTAD010000247.1:0-2538 GCA_039924815.1 Lacisediminihabitans sp. | reverse complement strand
ATGGCGCAGGCCGCCTTTGACGGAACGATCGACCTCGACCGATGGAGCTCTTTCGATGTCGCGACTCGCAAGTTGCACAGGGTGAAGGCGGTGTCGAGTGATTAACAGTGATTTCACCAGGCACGGTGTCAGTGCGAATGACATTGCGGATGCCATCGGCCGGCCGCGCCCCACGGCAGAGCAATGCGCCGTCATCGAGTCACCCCTGAGCCCGGCCCTCGTCGTGGCCGGCGCTGGCAGTGGCAAGACCGAAACGATGGCGAACCGCGTGCTGTGGCTCCTCGCCAACGGACACGTCGGGGCGAACGAGATTCTGGGCCTCACCTTCACTCGCAAGGCTGCCGGTGAACTGTCGGCGCGCATCCGCCAGCGCATCGCGCAGCTGCACGAAGTCGGTTTGCTGCCCGGCGACTACGACGAGTTCGACCCACCCGTGGTCGCCACCTACAACTCTTTCTCCAACACCATCTACCGTGACAACGCCATCCTGCTGGGGCGTGAGAGCGACGGAGCTGTGCTCGGCGAGGCATCCGCCTGGCAACTCGCTCGCGGAATCGTGGTGCAGGCTAGCGATGACCGACTGCCCGGGCTCGAGAAGAACGTCGATGCCCTCACCCGCGCGGTGTTGTCGTTGAGTCGGGCGCTCAGCGAGAACGTTGCGGATGCTGGTAGCGTGCGCGCGATGGCCGAAAGCTTCGCCGCGCTGGCCGAGCTGCCCTCCGGCGGCCGTGGCGAGTACGCGGATGCGGTCGCGCTCGCCCAGACAGTCGGCTCACTTCCCGTGCTACTCGACCTTGCCGAACGATTCACCGAGGCCAAACTGCGCCGCGGCTTCATCGAGTACTCCGACCAAGTAGCCCTCGCGCTGCAGATCGTGCGCACGATGCCCAAGGTCGCCGACGAGTTCCGCGACCGCTTCAAGGTTGTGCTGCTCGACGAATACCAAGACACCAGCGTCGTGCAGACTTGGCTGCTCTCTGAGCTGTTTGGTGGGCATCCGGTGATGGCCGTCGGTGACCCTAACCAGTCGATTTATGGATGGCGTGGGGCGAGCGCCGCGAACCTCGAAAGCTTCGCGGCCCAGTTCGCGGGCGGTGATGCGCTGCACTTCACGCTCGCCACGAGTTGGCGCAACGGCCACGGAATTCTTGCCGTGGCGAACACCGTGGTCGAGCCACTCGCCGAGGTGACGAGGGTTGGCGTCGAGAAGCTGCAGGCTTCGCCCAACGCCTCGGACGGCATTGTTGACGTCATTTACGAAGAAACGCTGCCGGATGAAGCCAAGGCTGCAGCGCTGTGGTTGAAGCAGAAACTCGACGTGCCGCGCGGCGTGACCCCGCCGACGGCAGCCATGCTGTTCAGAGCTCGCAAGACTCAGGCCACCTTCATCGAAGCGCTGCGCGAGCTGAAGGTTCCCTTCCATGTGCTGGGTATCGGTGGGCTGATGGCCGAGCCAGAGATAGCTGACCTCGTCTGCGCGCTCAGCGTCGTCAACGACCCCACCGCTGGCTCCGAACTCGTGCGGCTGCTCGCAGGTTCACGCTGGCGCATCGGAGTGCGAGACTTGCACGCGCTCAGCAGGCTCGCCTCGTGGCTGCGCGACCGCGACATTTCCCAACAGCGCCTCGACGACGACGTGCGCGAACGGATGCGCGCTTCGGTCGCGGACGGCGAGGGCGGCTCGATCGTCGACGCCCTCGACTTCCTTGCTACCGCTCGCGACGGACACAGCGCTCTCACCGGTTTCAGTGAGATTGGTCTTGCGCGCCTGCGTAACGCCGGTGAGACGTTCGCCAGACTCCGCAGCAGGCTTGGTCTGGACTTGCTCGATTTCGTCACCTTCGTGCAGCAAGAACTGCTGCTCGATATTGAGGTCGCGGCGAACGAGACGCGCACCGGCGGCACCGCCAACATCGAGGCATTCTTCGACGCGCTCAGCGGCTACCTCGTCGTCGATGACGCGGCGAGCCTCGGTGGGTTTCTCGGCTGGCTGCGCGAAGCCGAGTGGCGCGATGGGTTAGCACCGAGGCCCGAGGATGCCGAGCCCGGCACGGTGCAATTGCTCACCATCCACGGTTCCAAGGGCCTCGAGTGGGATCACGTTGTCGTTCCGCGGTTCGTAGACAAGGAGCTGCCCGGTGCCCCCAGCGAAGGCTTCAACGGCTGGCTATCGTTCGGCAGCCTGCCGTACGAGTTCCGTGGTGATGCCGCCGAGCTGCCCGAGTTCGACTGGCGATCGGTGGGTACCCGCAAGGAGCTGCTCGACGCGCAGAAGCAGTTCAAAGAAGATGTGAAGATCCGCCACGAGCGGGAGGAACGCCGGCTCGCCTACGTTGCCGTCACCCGAGCACGTCACTCGCTGCTGATGAGCGGATCATTCTGGGCGACCCAGACGACACCGCGCGGCCCCAGCCCCTTCCTCACCGCGTTGGCGGAGGCAGGTGTGATCGGTGCGCTCCCCGAGGAGAGCGAGTACGACGAGAACCCGTTGGGCGACGAGATCAGGCTCTTCTCGTGGCCTCGCGACCCGCTCGGGGA